>JBBQJD010000049.1:0-27280 GCA_038325595.1 Bacteroidales bacterium
ATTGAATGAGATCACTGTAAGGAATCTCAAGGATCTTCCTGTATTTTTCCTGATTATCCAGATCTTCTACAAGCATTGCCAGGGAATAGATTTCAACAAATTTACCTTTTATATGATGCAATGCAAGTCGTGATTAAAAAATTATATGACGAAGAACCGAGTCCGGCTCTGCTGGCGACCTCAGCGCAGCCAAATAAAACATGATGTGTCAGCCTTAATACTATATGGCCCATTATTTGATACATTTGCATAAATTTCAAGGGGTGAGATTGATATTTACAATATGGCTGATTCTGCATATGGCTGCTGACACATTTGGTCAGGATGACACAGTTAAACATGCCAATGACACTCTTCCCAACAGGTTCTATGTACTGGAAAATGTTGAAAGAGATGGGTTAGCCCTGCCCGAAGTCGAAATCAAGGAAGTAACAATAGTAGCACGTCCGACAAGCGTAAATGCAAAAAGGAGTGTGTTCCGCAAGTACCAGAGGCTTGTAGACAATATTAAGAAAGTTTATCCTTACGCATTAATGGTAAGACGGACACTTGGAGAGGTGAACGAAGAAATGAAAGGGATGGAAACTGAGCGGGAGCGGAAGGATTATATCAAAGATATCGAAAAGAAGGTCTTTGGTGAATATGAGGATGACATGCGTAATATGACCTTCACCCAGGCAAAGCTTCTTATTAAGCTGATTGACAGGGAAACACAGAATACTTCATATGATCTGATAAAGGATTACCGCGGAAAATTATCAGCCGCATTCTGGCAGGGTATTGCACGTATTTTTGGTACGAATCTGAAGGAGGAATATGATGCTTTTGGTGATGATGCACTTATTGAGCTGATAATAAATGAAATCGAAGAGGGAAGGATATAAAATTTCACAATTTCATCAGGCATGAAGAGAATTTTTACAGGAAATCCTTTAATCCTCACCTGACTCTTGCAAGAATAAATAATTTATCAGATAAAGAGGCTTTTGATGCCCTCCCGATGCTCGGGACAGGCTCTCCCCCGGGGTGGGGCTATCCTTTATACACAATTAATTTTTTCTCATGCGAGAAGGAGATCCCCCATTTTCGCCAGACCCTCGCAGGCTCAGGGTCTGATGAAAATTCGGGATGACAGTGCAATTTTATGGTAGAGGAGGAAGAAGCGGCGATTCGCAAGAACTTTTTATATTTAAATATTTTGGATTGCGAATCGCTGCTTCTTCCTCCTCATATCCAACTACTTGAATGTCATTTCGAACGTAGTGAGAAACCGAGCACGTTACGTGCGAGCTCACCGAAGGTAATCCCCATCTCTCTTAAAGAACTTAGCTAATATAACCAGATATGTATAAAGGTTGGCTTCAAAAGGAGGGGAAACTTTTCACGAGTGACTCCATTAAATATCCTTAGGTTGACGGCTATGGGGTACCCGGGGGTTTGGGGAGAGGTGTGCAATACAAAAGAGCTCTAATTATAAAAGATGTGTATAAAGATCAGGCAATAGGAGGAAAACTTTCCACATGTGAGCACCGGGTCTTAAGAGTTTATAAGGCTTGATGTTCCTGAATTTTTAATCAGGGGGTAGACTTTACAGTTAATGGATTTCAATTCCCACTCATTTTACTTACTTTTGTGAATTATTTATTTTACCCCGGATAAAATTAATGACTGACACATTTGAAGCCAAAGGAAAAAGGAAAAAACTGGTTTCTGACCTGAGGAATAAAGGAATAACTGATGAAGATGTATTAAGGGCTATTGATAACGTACCACGTCATCTTTTCATGGATCCGGCTTTCCTGAATCATGCTTATGTAGATAAGGCTTTTCCCATATCATCCGGACAAACAATTTCGCAGCCTTATACTGTGGCTGTCCAGTCATCGCTGCTGAGGGTTAAAAAAAGAGATAAGATCCTGGAAATCGGAACCGGATCGGGTTATCAGGCTGCAATACTTGCCGAGATGGGAGCAAAGGTCTATACAATCGAGCGTTTCAGGGAATTATTCCTTAAAGCTCAGCGAATTCTGACCTCACTTGGTTATAATATAGATTTCTTCTACGGCGATGGATATGATGGCAAACCGCAATATGGTCCTTTTGATGGTATAGTAATTACGGCAGCTGCTCCGTCAGTACCCCCTGCACTTCTTGAACAGCTCAAAACCGGCGGAAGGCTGGTAATCCCCCTGGGAACCTCAGCCTCCCAGGTAATGACAGTTGTTGAGAGAACCGGACCGGATAGCTTTGAATATTCCGCCCACGGGAATTTTGTTTTTGTACCGTTGCTCAAAGGCACAGTTAACGATAAGTAGGATTATGGAAGTATATAAGCTAGTTTTTTCACCGATCGATGTTAATACGTATATAGTTGCCGATCAGTCATCTGATTGTGCGATAATAGATTGCGGTTGTTATGATAAGGAGGAATTTGATGAGCTCGAGCGCTTTATAAAAAGCAAAAAGCTAAACCCGGTGCTTCTTCTTAATACTCATTGTCACCTTGATCATGTTTTTGGAAATAAGTTTGTTCTTGAAAAATATAATCTGAAAACAAACTCCAGTGAACTCGACGAAATAAACAGGAATAACTCAGTGCAGCATGCAATGCTGTTTGGACTAAGCATGGATCAGCCTCCTGAACCCGGAAGGTTCCTGACTGAAAATGAAACGGTGAAATTCGGATCTGCAGAATTTAAAGTCCTGCATGTTCCCGGCCATTCTCCTGGAAGCCTCTCTTTTTACAGTGAAAAAGGAAATTGTGTCTTTACCGGGGATGCTCTTTTTGCCGGAAGCATAGGCAGAACAGATCTTCCCGGCGGTAATTATGAGACCCTCATTGAAAATATCAATAAAAAACTTTTCGTCCTTCCTCCACAGACTGTTGTTTACCCGGGCCATGGCAGTGCAACAACGATTGAAAAAGAAATGACATCGAATCCGTTTTTTACCTGATATAAATCCTGTTAATTTTACTCCGGATTTAATATTATTATGCACCGGGAATTTTTAATTCCGGACAAATCTTCTATTACTAAAAAATAATTATATGCTGTCAGATAAATTTGTAGATCGTCATAATGGACCACGTGATCATGAATTGCCTGTTATGCTGAAAACTATAGGTGTAAGCTCGCTTGATAGTTTAATTGAAAAAACAGTACCGGGTGCAATAAGGCTCGAAAAGCCGCTGAATGTTCCGGCTCCAATGACAGAATTCGAATACCTTAATCATATTAAAGCTCTTGGTCAGAAAAATAAATTATTCCGTTCATTCATAGGACAAGGTTACTATGGTGTGGCAGTATTACCGGTTATAGTAAGGAATGTACTTGAGAATCCATCATGGTATACATCCTATACTCCCTATCAGGCTGAAATATCACAGGGACGGCTTGAAGCCCTTTTGAATTTCCAGACTATGGTAATGGAGCTTACCGGAATGGAAATTGCCAATGCTTCACTGCTAGATGAATCAACTGCCGCAGCTGAGGCGATGATCATGATGTTCAACTGCAGGTCGCGTGCTACAGTAAAAGCAGGAGCAAACAAGTTTTTTGTTGATGAGGATATTTTTCTGCAGACTCTTGATGTTATAAAAACACGTTCTGAACCACTTGGTATTGAATTAGTTATCGGAAAATACGATGAAGCAGTTTTTGATGAAATGTACTTCGGATCATTTATTCAGTATCCGGCGGCTTCAGGCGCGATAAGGGATTATAAGGAATTTACCGGAAAAGCACACACAACAGGAACTCTCGTTGGTGTTGCTGCTGATATAATGAGCCTTGCCCTTCTGACACCTCCGGGTGAATGGGGAGCTGATATTGTAGTCGGATCAAGCCAGCGTATGGGTTTACCGATGAGTTTCGGAGGCCCTCATGCAGGGATCTTTGCAACAAAAGATGAACTGAAGAGAAGTATGCCCGGCAGGATCATAGGGATTTCCATTGACAAGCAGGGAGGCCAGGCACTCAGAATGGCATTGCAAACAAGGGAGCAGCATATTAAGCGCGAAAGGGCAACTTCAAATATTTGCACTGCCCAGGCTTTGCTGGCAACCATGTCCGGAATGTATGCTCAATATCATGGTTCAGAAGGATTGAGGAATATCGCAAGCCATATTCATGATTCAGCATGTACATTAAGCTCTGCACTCAAAGGCTCAGGTTACAGCCAATTAAATGCAGAATTCTTTGATACCATAAAGATTGGGCTGCCTGAAGGTGTAAATGCAGAAAGGATAAAGGTGTATGCACTTGAAGCTGAAATGAATTTCCATTACCCTGGCAATGAAACTGTGATCATAAGTGCCGATGAAATTACCACATTAAAGGAATTGAATGTTATTAATGAGGTATTTGCAAAAGCTGCAGGGAAGAAAGCAGTTCAGATTAAAGATTATTGTGAATGTAAATGCATTGATGATAAGTTTTTAAGGAAATCGGATTTTCTTAAACCGGATTGCTTCAAGAGGTATCATAGCGAGACAGAAATGATGAGATATATCAAGATGCTCGAAAGAAAGGATTTCTCACTGACACACAGCATGATCCCATTAGGTTCCTGTACGATGAAACTTAATCCCGCGAGTTCATTGTTTGCGATGAGCTGGCCTGAATTCGGGAATATTCACCCATTTGTACCCCGCGACCAGGCACAGGGATACTACCAGGTTATGGATGAACTGGGAGAAATTTTAAAAGAAATAACCGGTTTTTCAGCTGTCTCATTCCAGCCCAATTCCGGAGCAGCTGGTGAATATGCAGGTTTAATGGTAATCCGTGCATATCACCAGTCAAAAGGGCAGAGTCACAGGAATGTTGCCCTGATTCCATCATCAGCACATGGTACAAATCCTGCAAGTGCTGTAATGGCCGGCATGAAAGTAGTAGTTGTCGAGTGTGATGAAAGAGGCAATATCAATGTTGATGATCTGAGAAAGAAAGCTGAAGAAAACAAGTCAGCCCTTGCATGCTTCATGATAACCTATCCGTCAACTCATGGTGTTTTCGAAGCTGCAGTGATAGAAATGACCTCAATTATCCATTCAAACGGTGGACTGGTGTATATGGATGGAGCAAATATGAATGCACAGGTCGGATTAACCAATCCCGGACATATCGGTGCAGATTTATGTCACCTGAACCTTCATAAAACTTTCGCAATTCCTCACGGAGGTGGAGGCCCCGGTATGGGTCCTATCCTTGTGAATGAAAAGCTTGCCGAATTTCTTCCTTCACATTCGTTTGTCAAAACCGGGGGAAGTCATGGTACTTCGCCTGTTGCCGGTGCTCCGTTCGGAAGCGGACAGATACTGACCATATCCCATGCTTATGTAATGATGATGGGTTCCGATGGTTTGAGGAAAGCAACTGAATATGCTATTCTGAATGCCAACTATATTGCCGCATCCCTGAAAGGCTGGTTTAAAACACTTTATACCGGTACAGAAGGATTTGTTGCTCATGAGATGATTCTCGATTGCCGCAGCTTTAAAGCAGAAGCCGGAATTACCGAAGCTGACATTGCAAAAAGACTGATGGACTACGGCTTTCATGCCCCTACACTCTCATTTCCTGTCCATGGTACCCTGATGGTTGAACCAACAGAATCGGAATCACTTCATGAACTTGACAAGTTCATTAGCGCAATGAAATCCATCTGGGATGAAATTCAGGAAATAAAAGAAGGGAAAGCTGATAAGGAAGATAATGTCCTGCATAATGCTCCTCACACTGTTAAATTATTAACAGCTGATTCGTGGGAGCGTTCCTATTCCCGGCAGAAAGCAGCCTTCCCTTTGCATTGGGTGATCGAAAATAAATTCTGGCCCGCCACAGGGCGTATTGATGATGGTTATGGTGACCGTAATCTGGTCTGCACATGTGCTCCGATTGATTCGTACAGGGAAGAGACAATGAAGGGCTAACTCATTTAAATTATGCGCAACTCTGCATGGAACGGTCTGGTGAGTTTAATTGATGGCATGAAGCTTGATTATCAGCCGTAATATGGTCAGCCGGGGGTGGAATGCCTCAGGGAGTAAGCGATGTTAATATTCATGCATTTATTAATGCTGTCAAAAAATACTCGTAAAAGGAAATTATATTTACATAACTTTATTTCATGAATTCCTCCCTGGCCTTCACAGGATGATCGGAGGGAATAATATTTAATCGAAAATTCTCATAAAATGAAAAAGCTTCTTTTTTTAACCCTGACTATCACATTTATTTTAATGTCTTGTGGATCAGGAGATTCCCCGCAAAAATCAGGAAAATACGATTCAATGAATGATACAGATAAAGTTAAGTTGATCACAGTTGATCCCGGTCATTTTCATGCCGCACTTGTTCAAAAAACAATGTACGACCAGGTTTCTCCCGATGTTCATGTTTATGCACCTGAAGGTGCTGATATTCTGCAACATCTGGATAGAATTACTTCATACAACAACAGGACTGCCAATCCGGCTTCCTGGAATGAAATAGTATATAAAGGGAATGATTTCTTTGAAAAAATGCTTGAGGAAAAAGCAGGCAATGTGGTAGTTCTTTCCGGAAACAATAAGATTAAAGCCGATTATATTAAAAGGTCAATTGATGCGGGACTTAATGTTCTGGCTGATAAGCCCATGATCATCAATTTTAATGATTTTCCTGCTCTTAAAGAGGCTTTTGCCAGTGCGCAGCAAAAAGGATTGTTGCTCTATGATATTATGACTGAGAGACATGAAGTGACAACAATTCTTCAGAAGCTGCTTTCTCAGAAGCCTGAGGTATTTGGAACACTTGCAAAGGGAACCAGGGAAAAACCGGCAGTAACCAAAGTAAGTATTCATCATTTTGCAAAAATGGTTTCAGGAAGTCCTCTTCTTCGTCCGGCATGGTTTTTTGATGTTGAGCAGCAGGGTGAAGGTATTGTGGATGTAACTACCCATCTTGTTGACCTTATTCAATGGGAATGTTTCCCCGGGCAAATCATTAACACTGATGACATACAGATGATTGCGGCCAAAAGATGGCCGACATTAATTTCTCCTGAAGAATTTAAGGGTGTCACAAACCTCGACAGTTACCCTGAATATCTTCAGAAGGATATTAAAGACGGAAAGCTGAATGTTTTCTCCAATGGTGAGATGATTTACCAGATAAAGGGCGTATATGCAAAAGTATCAGTAGAGTGGAAATACCAGGCCCCTCCGGGAGGCGGCGATACACATTATTCAGTGATGCAGGGCGACAGGTGTGATATAGTAATCAAGCAGGGCCCTGAAGAGAAATTCATTCCGACAGTATATATTGAGAATGTAAAAGGAATTGCAATGAACGAATTCACAGCTAATCTGCGGGATGCCCTTTCATCAATGCCTTTCGACAGCCTGAGCTTTGATGCTGTAAATAAAAATTCCCTTAGAATCAACATTCCTTCAAAATACAGGATTGGTCATGAGGAACATTTCGGACAGGTAATGTCAAAATTCCTTGGTTATCTTAATGAAGGCGGTATGCCTGAATGGGAAGTACCCAATATGATCACCAAATACTACACCACAACAAGTGCACTCAAGGCTGCGAAGGAGAATAAATAGTAATAAGAATCGGGGATGTAATGACGATCTATTGAAACAAATCTTCAAGAACCATCGTGTAAAGATCCTTCAGTGATATTCCTGCAGCTTTTGCCTGTTTGGGGAACAAACTTTCTTCAGTCATTCCGGGTACAGTATTGATTTCCAGAAAGTAAGGCTTGCTTCCTATTATTATAAAGTCCACCCTTACAATTCCATTGCAGCCGAGAAGATCATAAATCAGTGAGCTAAGGTTCTGAATCTCATCAGTTAATTTTTCGGGAAGTTGAGCCGGTGTGATCTCATCTGATTTGCCTGCTGTATATTTAGCTTCGTAATCGAAGAATTCATTTTTGCTGATGATCTCTGTAACAGGCATTACGATTGACTTGCTCCGGGTCTTCACCACTCCGCATGCAACTTCTCTTCCTTCCAGAAAAGCTTCAATCAATACTTCATTACCTTCCTTGAATGCAACTTCAATTGCAGGCATCATCTCTTCAACCTTCTTCACTTTAGTTACTCCAAAGCTCGATCCGCTGCCATTTGGCTTAACAAAACAGGGAAGTCCGACTTTTTTAACCAGATCTTTGGAATCAGTTTTCTCTCCCTTACGGATCAGAACGCCTTCAGCCATGGGGATCTTGTATTCTTTCAGGAATAGTTTGCAGGCTTGTTTATTAAATGTGAGGGCTGAACAGAAAGCATTGCAACTTGTATACGGAATCCCCATCATATCGAAATAACCCTGCAACAAACCGTTTTCACCCGGTGTGCCATGAATGGCAACGAATACTCCGTCGAACCTTATTTTGTAATCCTCAGTGACCAGGCTAAAGTCGTTTTTGTCAATGCTATGGTAACGGCCTTTCTGATCTTCCCAAAACCAGTTAGTGCCTTTAATCATTACTATATACACTATGTAGCTGTAAGACAATATCTTACATACTTCGTTTGCGCTTTTTACTGAAACTTCCCATTCCGAGGAATCACCACCTGCTACAATTGCAATTGTCTTCATTTATAACTTATTTTCGGTTTCAAAAATAATCAATTAAACAGAAATGCTGTTATTTCTGTTAGTTAATCAAAGGTGACATTATTTGCTGGGGTTTTTTACTTTAACTGAATGGTTCACCGGCTTATATAAAATTAATCAGGCAATAACGAATTGCTGAACAGATGTATTACCTTTGCATAAATTTTAAAAGAAATATAAAATGAAAAAGGGTTGTTTGATTTCAATCATTATTGGTGCTGCAATTGCACTGTTAATTTTAATCGTTGTAATGTGGGGTACAAAAATTTACAACGGAATGGTCACCATGAATGAGCAGGTAACCAGTCAGTGGGGTAATGTTGAAACTCAGTACCAACGCAGATCAGATCTTATTCCCAATTTTGTGAACACGGTGAAAGGTGCAGCAAATTTTGAGCAGGAAACTCTTACACAGGTCATTGAAGCCAGAGCAAAGGCAACACAGGTTACAATTGATCCTGCGAATATGACACCTGAAAACATGCAGCAGTTTCAGGAAGCCCAGGGACAGGTTTCTTCGGCGCTCTCACGTTTAATGGTTGTAGTTGAAAAATATCCTGAGTTAAGGGCAACCCAGAATTTCCGCGATCTTCAGGTAGAACTTGAAGGTACGGAGAACAGAATTTCAGTTGAAAGAAGAAAATTCAATGAAGTAGCAAGATCATATAATACATATATCAGGACATTCCCTCAAAATTTTCTGGCAGGAATGTTTGGATTCCAGCCAAAACCTTATTTTGAATCAGTTGAAGGGGCTGAAAATGCTCCTGAAGTTACTTTTTAAATATTATTATTGATATCAATGAAAGCTTCATCGTTCTTCAGTAAAGAACAACAGACCATGATCCTTGCAGCGGTAGGCGAAGCTGAAAAGGCTACCTCGGGCGAGATAAGGGTGCATATTGAAACTTATTGTCCCGATGATGTACTGGACAGGGCAGCCTGGATCTTCAAAAAGCTGAAAATGGATCAGACGGCTGAACGGAACGGGGTGCTATTTTATCTTGCAGTGGAGGATAAGAAATTTGCCATCATTGGCGATGCCGGGATAAATTCGAAGGTACCTGAAGGTTTCTGGGATGAAATTAAGACTCTTCTTCAGAGAAATTTTGCAGAAAGCAGGTTTACTGAAGGACTTTCAGAAGGGATTCTGCTTGCCGGGCAACAACTCAAAATGCATTTTCCGTATAAGGGAGATGACAAGAATGAACTGCTGGATGAAATTTCATATGATAAAGTAGAGAGGGAAAAAAATTAATGAGAATAAGGAATACTCTTCTGTTTATACTGGCGATACTTTTTTCAATAATTTCCAATCGCAGTATCTCACAGAATTTGCCCGGGAAGCCTGTTCCTCCACGGCTGGTAAACGATTTCGCACAGGTATTGAATTCGCAGGAAATAAATTCACTTGAAAACAAGCTTGTCGCTTTCAATGACTCAACTTCAACCCAGATAACCGTTGTGATTGTTCCTACTCTGGATGGGTATGAAAAGTCAGATTATGCCCAGCGTCTTGCCGAAAGCTGGGGAATTGGTCAGAGAGGGAAAGACAATGGCATCCTGATACTTATAAAACCAAAAACATCTGACTCAAACGGACAGGTCTTTATTGCTCCGGGTTACGGGCTGGAAGGGGTCGTGCCTGACATTATTGCTGCGGAAATAGTTGATTATGAAATGTTACCATCTTTAAGGGCAGGGGATTATTATGAAGGGATTGAAAATGCAACAAATACAATAATGTCACTTACCAGCGGTGAGTTTACCGCAGATCAGTACAGGCAAAAAGGAAGAAAGAAATCTGATGAAGGTATGCCGATAGGTCTGCTGATAATGATAGCTATTATAGTGATAGCGGTAATTTCCGGAAAATCAGGTGGATCAAATAACAAGAATATAAGTACAAAAGGATTGCCATTCTGGGTTCTGATGGGCATGCTTGGCTCGGGAAGAGGTTCTAACAGGGGTTCATGGGGAGGCTTTTCAGGCGGCGGCGGCTTCGGTGGCAGAGGCGGTGGCGGTGGCGGTGGCGGATTCGGCGGCTTCGGTGGCGGCAGCTTCGGTGGAGGAGGAGCTGGCGGAAGCTGGTAAGCTATTCCGGGTTCAAGGTTCCAGGTTTCAGGTTCAAGGTTTCAGGTTTCAGGTTCAAGGTTTCAGGTTTCAGGTTCAAGGTTTCAGGTTTCAGGTTGAAGGTTAGAAATCCGAACTGATTATTCAGAATTCTCTCTTCCCGAGGTGTACTTCCTCCATTTCTCAATAACCTGTTTCATATCCTCCGGTAACGGTGAATCAAATGAAAGCCTCTTTCCTGTGACCGGATGATCGAATGCAAGTGATTTTGCATGCAATGCCTGCCTCGGCAGAATCTTAAAACAATTCCTGATAAACTGCTGGTATTTGGTAAAGGTTGTTCCTTTAAGTATCTGATCCCCGCCATATTCCTCATCATTAAACAATGGGTGCCTGATATGGCTGAAGTGAACCCTTATCTGATGAGTCCTTCCTGTTTCCAGTTTGCATTCAACAAGTGATATATATCCGAGATCCTCAATTACTTTGTAGTGTGTTATTGCTGTCTTGCCGTCACTGTTGTCAGTGAATACCTGCATTACCTTCCTGTCTTTTATGCTCCTCCCTACATTACCGGTTATCGTGCCTTCGGCAGGTATGGGTACCCCCCATACCAGGGCATTATATCTTCTGTCTGTGGTACGGTCAAAAAACTGTTTTGAAAGCCTGTTCAGAGCAAATTCATTTTTGGCTATTACAAGGATCCCTGATGTGTTTTTATCTATCCTGTGTACAAGACCCGGCCTGCTTTCTCCTGTACTGAAGAGCGGAAGATCCTTGAAGTGCCACATCAGTGCATTTACCAGTGTCCCTGTATAATTTCCATAGGCGGGATGCACAACCATGCCCGGTTCCTTATTTACAACAAGTACATCATCGTCTTCGTATACAATATTTAATGGAATGTCCTGGGGAATCAGCTCAATTTCCCTGGGCGGATTCGGTAAAACGACCTGGATCAGGTCTCCCGGTTTAACCTTGTAATTGGGTTTTACGGAAAAATTGTTTACAAGGATATTTCCTGCTATGGCAGCATTCTGGATCCTGGTTCTGGAAGTATTTTCAAGCCTGTCTGAAAGGAATTTATCTATTCTTAATAATGATTGTCCCGGATCGGCTTTAAACCTATGATGTTCAAAAAGTTCAGGCGCTTCAACTGATTCATCTTCTGCCATTATATCTTATCTTATTTTTATTAACCGGGACAAGGCCGCCGGAACACCATCGATTAATATTACAACTGTATATATTCCCTCATGCAGTGAAGAAATATCTATTTGTTCGCGGAAAGGAACTTTAATGAGTTCATGTCCATTCAGATCTATAATTCTGATGAATACCGATTCTTTGAGTTGAATATCCGATCCATCGATGCGGATATAATCATGGGCCGGATTTGGCCAGATCTTTATCTGGCTCAGATTTCTCTTAATTACATCCTTAAATACATCCTTAATTCCTGTTATCCTGAGTGGTTCTCCCAGAACAGGTCTTATCATTATGCTTCCCTGCACCTGTGATTCCTGCCATAAGCCATTGATCCAGTATAATTGCTTTCCTGCATGAGGTGTGTTAACATCAAATCCGGCATTAAGGAAGGTCTCCGAGCGTTGTTTCCATCCAACATAAAAGTTATTGTTAATCACAACACCTTCAGGAATAAGATATGTATAGAAGCCATTAATAAATTCTCCCTGTTCTACCATTACCTCTTCCTTTGTGTACAGGACATTACCCGGAACACCATTATTATCATCCCATATCATCAGGTCAAAAGCTCTTTTGTTTGTATTCTGGTAACTGTCATTAAAACAGATCTTTATAGCTCTGATTGTGTCCTGCACATATGACGCGAACCTGTAAGCTGCCATTGCGTTCCTGGAACCCAGACCATTTATTCCGTATCCTCCTTCTGATGATCCGTCGTCAAATGCAAAATAGTTGCTGAAATTCTGAAAATATACCAGTGTGTCATTTTCCTTCGGATCAAATTCATCTGTCTTCAGGAAGGCTTTGACTCTGAAAAGTGCCGAATCTTCATTACTGGTATTGAAAGTATAGATCAGATTTGCCTCATATGATACATTGCTGAGGGGATCAATATTGGTGGCTCCTGCTGAAAATGAATGCGATAATGTATTCTGGTAAACATCGAGGATCTCAAAATCACGTGTTACATTCCTGACTATTATATCGTTATTCCGGTAATGAACAGGAATCACCGAACCCATTTCCTGAAGAAAAACCTGCCGGAATTGTTTCCATGGCATGGCTTCATGGGTATTTAGTATTGACCTTAGCGGAAGTCTGAAGGCAACATCGGAAAATACAGTATCTCCCTCATGTCTGTTACGGTCAAGGAGAATATAATCAATATTCCAGATATCACAATTGCCGATCATTGAGGGATCGCTTGAATTAGCGCTTAAGGTTGCATAGTTTATGAAGCGGAACCTGAAACCCTGTTTTAGAAATGCAGGCTGGTCGACTTTTATCATTACAGGCCTGAACAAATTATTGGAATCGGGTGGTTCAGCTTTCCATACTGAGTACCATTTGTTTTCCTCAGGAGCCAGAAACTGAAGTGTGAGGCTGTCATTCAATTCAGGCATATCACTCAAACCGCCTGCCTGGTAATAAAAACTGAACCATACATTATCAAACGGAGTATAATTAAGATTCACAGGCTGTGAAGTAAGCTCATCAGCTTTAAATCCGGTTGAAGATGCCTCTTCGTATAACCTTCCGGAGTTATCGATTGCATCCAGTGTTGCAATGCCGATTGTTATCTGCTTATCTGAATATGTATTGTTGATGAAAACAAAATCGTCGAGCCATTTGGTGCTGTCGGGGTATATTGAATGACCGGAGAAATCCTCAAAAAACGGAAGGTCAACAGTGTCAACAGCATTAATCCCTTTACTCCTTTCCTGCCTGATCTTTGAGCTGACTATCCGGTAATCCGACTGAAGACCTGTCACAACTTCCTGGGCGGATAGTCTTACAAGACAAACATTCAGAAGAATCAGAAAGATTACCGGAAGTCTGATCATTTTTAATAATTTAGTTCTCAGGTGCCATACTCATATCAGGAATGGTATCAGAGTTAAAGCTCTGGTTCATTGACAGTTTTGTTGAATCTGTGGTAAGCCATAAATAGATATCGGATCCTAACTGAAGGCTTGCATCTTCCTTGTATTCAGGATTTTGCTTATAAACAAAAGCTCTCAGGGTATCTTCCGACTGGCGTATGGTGTTATCATATACATAGGTTCCGAGACTAAGGGAAGAGAGAAGGATCTTTTTTCTGGCCGGCTCAAGATTCATACCCAAAAGATCGGGTACGGAAGTACGCTGGTTACTTAATCCCTTGCCGAGCACAAGATCAATAACAGAGCCTTTCTGTAGTGAGTCTCCTTCAATTATATTTTTTCCATTATGAAGTTGTTCGATTACTATATTTATTGAAAGGTCGGGTTTATATCTGGGTTCTCCCATTTTTAATCCTGAACCCTCTATAACTGCCAGAGCCTGTCTGATTGGCAAATCAATCAGGTTTGGTACCCTGACCATTTCCGGATTGAACGCATTTATAGTAAGAACCACATTTCTCCATTTTTTTACTTTGAAACCCGGCTTGGGACTCTGTTCTGCAATCGAACCGCGTGCGACAAGAGTGGTGTATACAGAATCTATAACCTGATATCTTAATTTACTCTTTTTTGCCAGGTTATCAGAATCTTCCAACGACAGACCGTAGAAATCGGGAACCGGCCGCGCCTGGCCATGCCGCGTGTAAAAATTAAGCCATATGAGCAGAATCAGTATGACTCCGATAAGGATAATTATTGCAAGCCCAAGGTTTTTTAAAAATGCTTTGCTCAGGATAAAATTTTTAAAGCTCATACGAAAAAGTTGTGTCTGTTAATAAACGCAAAGGTACTTATAAAATTATAAGATTATTTGTGGATGATTTATTTAACCGCAAAGCAAGGCAGGATGGCTCAAAAGATGAAAAAACCCCTTTGCGTTCCCGGGTACTGGATCATTGCGTCCTTTGCGGTTATGGATTTCAAATCGGATTATAGAGCGAATCTCTCTCAACCGGATTGAACCCTGCTTCCTTTATCAGCGTGCAGATCTCTTCCGTTGTCATTGACGGATTTTCTTCCTTTGCTCCGGCCATGGAATAGATCCTGGTTGTATCATCAATTGTTCCATCCATGTCATCAGCACCAAAGGAAAGGGATATCTGTGCACTTTCCCTGCCTGTCATCGGCCAGTATGCTTTAATATGTGTGAAGTTATCGAGGAAGATCCTCGACACTGCATAGTTCCTCAGATCTTCAATGACACTCACCTCACCAAGATATGACATGCTGTTATTTGATTTCTTGTATTTTAATGGAATGAAGGCATTGAAGCCTCCGGTCTTGTCCTGAAGTGTACGAAGCCGGTTAAGATGATCTATCCTGTGGCCATATGTCTCGAGATGACCATAAAGCATTGTTGCATTTGAAGCAATTCCGAGCTTATGTGCTGTCTCATGAATGGTCAGCCATAATTCAGAAGATGCTTTTTCGTTGCAAATAATTTTCCTGAGTTTTTCATCGAATATTTCAGCTCCTCCGCCAGGTATTGAATCGAGACCATATTCTTTCAAAGTCTTCAGTCCTTCCTCAATTGTGCATCCTGTTACCCTGATCATGTAATCGAGCTCAATGGCTGAAAAAGCTTTGATATGCAGCTCCGGGCGATGTTCCTTGATTTTTCTTATCAGCGATCCCCAGTAATGAAGGTCTCTTGAAGGGTGTACTCCACCAACTATATGAACCTCTGTAACTTTCTTATTATCAAATTTTTTAACAATCTCGACCATCTCGTCATGCGTAAATTCCCAGCTGTCAGGATCACCTTCCGGTTTATGGTAGGAACAGAACCTGCAGTTATAAATGCATTTGTTGGTTGGTTCAATATGGAAGTTGTTATTGTAATAAGCATTGTTGCCATTGTGTTTTCTGCGGCCAATTCCGGCAAGCATACCAAGAAGAGAAAGCTCGGCTTTCCTGTACAGCAACAAGCCTTCCTCTGAAGTAATGCGGGTATTTCCGGCAACTTTTTCAGCAATCAGACGGAGATCTTTATCATCTATGTGGTTCAGGAGAAAATTCATAAGATAGATTAAAAACGCGTAAAGTTAAGAAAGGTTTTCAATATTACTCATCACGATTTCTCGTAAATCAGGATCTGTTAATTCAAATGCTTCTGCATCAGCGTAACACAGTGATCTTAGGACTGATAATTGACCTGGGTCTGGATAGCGGACAGATCTCCAGGCTTGAAACCGGCCACGTTAACCTCATCCTGCCTTGCTTGAAAAGCGAAACCAGCAAACGCTGCAACTCTTTCCATCGAAGAAGTACAGTGATATGATTTGTAAGACAGTGGACAAAGCAAAGAAGATCTACCCGGGCTTAAAAGACAGTCGGCAGATCCGGGCAAGCGTGATAATGAACTGGCTGAAAACAAACAATATCATGACCTGGCAAAACTTTACACTGTTGAAACAAAAGTATTGAAGCAGGCAGTACGCAGAAACATTGATCGCTTCCCTGACGACTTCATGTTCGAGCTTAGTAATAAGGAGTTTACAATCTTGAGGTCACAAATTGTGACCTCAAGTTGGGGAGGTTCAAGGTACGTTCCTATGGCTTTTACAGAACAAGGAGTAGCCATGTTATCGAGTGTCCTGAATAGTGATCAGGCCATAATGGTAAACATCCAGATCATGCGTGTATTTACCAAGATCAGGGAGATCCTGACGGATCATTTAAGTGTGCGTCTTGAGATAGAAGAGATAAAAAAGCAGCTTGTAAATCATGATAAAAACATAGAGCTTGTCTTCAGTTATCTTGACGAGTTGATCGAGAAGCATGAGAATCCCAAAGCCAGGAAAGCGATTGGCTTTAAGACTCCTGGTAAAAACAAAGACTAATCCCCCGCAGCTCCCAAAAATCTTCTATTCGCTCCCGCATTTTTGGTCTCTGCTCCCCTGCTTTGTCCATCCGTAGCGAAGGCGAAGGCGGTCCGTGCCCTTCAAGCTGTACAAAAACAAAAGCCGGCATGTGCTGCAAGAGCATCAGCCACAAAAACCATGACAAAAATAAATGCAGAAGGGCCGGCAGCGTGGTGTAATGGTGCATCAACGTATTAAAAGCAGTATCTTAATACGTTGATAAACTTGAATGTCATGACAACCAGTAAAACATAAGAAAGGAACATCCAAAGCCTGACAATGCTGTAACCATCCCCATGGAGTACATTTTAAGCACCTTCTTCATGTATCTGAACTTTCTGACCCCAGGGAAGCAAGAAATAAAAACCGCCTCATTTAGTAATGAGACGGCCTCTTTGTTATATACATTGTTAATGAAATTATCCCTTCAATTTCAGTTCTGTGGAAACTGTCAGCTTCTTTCTTCCTTTAGCCCTGCGTGCAGCAAGAACTCTTCTACCATTCGGGGTTGACATCCTTTCCCTGAATCCATGCTTGTTTGCTCTCTTTCTTCTTGATGGCTGAAATGTCCTTTTCATCTTTTCACTTATTATATTTTGTTATATTCCCGGATTTAAGACTGCAAATGTAGTACTTTTTTAAATATAATAGCAAGAGGAAAGATTTTTTTCGAAAAAATCAGGCAGGAAGATATACTATCTTTTTTGTTTCAAAAAATGGTTCATCAAAAAAATCGCTGATATTCCATACTGTTACCTTTTCCTTAAACGCTCCCAGTTCAGAGGAGATATCTCCTCCTTTGAGGAATATCATCCCATTGCGGGGCTTATTCTTTCCGGGGGTACTGATATTTTTTGAAGTAAGAGATACAAATTGTCCGAATTCAGTGACAGCCCTGCTTATTACAAAATTATACCTCGATCTTTCTTCTTCAGCTCTTTTGTGAACAGGCTTTACATTTTTTAAGTCAAGCTCTTCTGCAGCTGCATTTACCACTTTAATCTTTTTGCCAATGGAATCCAGAAGGGTGAACTCAGAGTCCGGGAAGAGAATAGCCAGTGGTATGCCGGGGAATCCTCCGCCTGTGCCGGCATCAAGGATCCTGGTATGAGCCGGAAAATTGAAAACCTTCGCAATTGACAGTGAATGAATGACATGGTGCACAATGAAATTATCCATGTCCTTTCTTGAGATAACATTGATCATGGCATTCCATTTCCTGTAGATACCCTCCAGTTTCATAAATCTTTCTTTTTGAATATCTGAAAGTAACGGGAAATAGGTAAAGATCTTTTCAGGCCTTACCTGTTGGAGGTTTTTATCCATATGTTGTGAAGCAATGTTTTTGCCCTGTTAAGCTGTGCTTTTACGGTTCCGACCGGAAGAGTCAGCTCTGCAGAGATCTCTTCATATGAGTATTCCTTATAATATCTCAGTTCAATTAAGGATCTGTATCTGGGTTTCAGCTGTCTGACAATGTCCTTCAGTGCTTCAATCTTTTCCCGGTTAATAAGCGATTCTTCAGGATCGGGCAGATCTGACTGGATATTTATTGTCAAAATATCGGAACCTTCCTGCAAATCAAAAGGAGCCGGCGAGACCTGCTTTTTTCTTATAAAATCTACACAGTTGTTTGTTGCAATTTTGAAGAGCCAGGTACTGAATGCAAACTTAGGTGTGTAGGAATCGAGGTTTCTGAAGGCTTTGCCAAATGCTTCAATAGTCAGATCATCGGCATCTGAGGTATTGTTAACCATTTTGAGAAGCATATAATAAACAGAGTCCCTGTAACGGTTCATCAGGCTGGCAAAAGCTTTTTCATTGCCCTTTCTGGCTTCTTCCAACAAGATCAGATCACCCTTTGCCTTGGCTGACAGACCATGGTTCATTTCCATTTGTTCTTGACGGATCGGCTTTGAATGTTGCTTAAATAAACAATGCTGTTCATCAAAGGTGAAAAGATATCAAAAAATAATGAATAAACTACCATTCCCGGTTCATTCAGTTTCAGCTGAATCAGTTTGAAAACATAGACCTGTGTTATAAGCCTGATCACAAAGACCGACAAAACGAATGGCCAAAGAAATGTATATGACAGGAGGACAATTAAAGTAATGTTGTATATGATCCTTGATACAGGTTCTGCTATTAACAGAGTCTTATCCCTGAGCTTGTAGTAACGTGCTGTTGTAAGATGTCTTCTCTTCTGAGCAAGCCACTGATCGAAATTTGTGGAGGGGATTGAACGTGTGTGGGTATTCAGATTAAATTCAATGGTTGTATTGGCTCCTGTTGCATTGGCATTTACAAACAAATCATCATCCCCTGAAATTATATGATTATGAGGGCCGTAACCTTTATTTGCAAAAAATACCGAACGCCGGTAAGCCAGGTTTCTGCCCACTCCCATGTAAGGTATTCCTCTGATAGCCATCGCAAGGTATTGCATTGCTATTGTAATGCTGTCGTAACGGATATATTTATTCAGAAAGCCATTCTCATTCAGAAAGCCTCCGTACCCTAAAACAAATGATATTTTCTCGTTGAAATGCATTGTCATACCCTCCAGCCATTTATTGGATTCAGGCCGGCAATCAGCATCAGTGAAAAGCAGGATTTCATTTTTAGCTGCCTTAATGCCTATGAACTGAGCAAGCTTTTTATTATGGGTAAACTTGGGATCCTTGTTAATGGTTGAGACTTTCAGATGTGGATACTTAAGCTGAAAATTTTCAAGTATTTCCCTGGAACTGTCTTCAGAACAATCATTTACGACGACAACCTCATAATCGGGATAATCCTGTTCCAGAACAGATGGAAGAAATCTGGTCAGGTTCTCAGCCTCATCCCTGGCGCAGATAATTACAGATACCGGCAGCTTAACCGGATTTGTAATTTCCGGTTTAAACTGGTGAACTGAAAGGTAAAAGTAGAGGTAATAAAACAGCTGAATGGCTGCTGCTGATATAAAGACTGAGAAAATAACCAAAAGAAAAACATTTTCGTGACCGGACATTTGACTCAAATATATAGGGGCAATATTAAGAAGTTATTTGATGCTAAATAATATTCATCATTAATAATTTTTTATCAATTTTATCATCAGAGTATATTCTTCTGAATTACTGAATCTTTATTTGATGTGAATATGGAAATAATGAAAAATATTTTAGGATACCTTTATATGCCCGACGGGAAAAAACTACCTTTGGGCTTCTAAAAAAGAGAATATTTTCATGTTTACTATTGAGAGCAGGGATAAAGAATCAAATGCAAGGGCAGGTATGCTGCGAACGCCTCACGGCGATATTCCTACTCCAATCTTTATGCCGGTTGGCACAGGCGGCACTGTGAAAGGTATTCTTCAGCGGGAACTGACAGAAGATATAGATGCAAAGATAATTCTCGGAAATACATATCATCTTTATTTACGTCCCGGAACCGAGATACTCAAAGCTGCCGGAGGATTACACTCTTTTATGTCGTGGGACCGTCCGCTTCTTACCGATAGCGGTGGCTACCAGGTATTTTCGCTCAGCGGCAATCGTAAACTTAACAGGGAAGGAGCAGTTTTCAAATCGCACATCGATGGATCAAAACATGTCTTTACGCCGGAAAATACAATAGATATCCAGAGGGTGATCGGTGCGGATATTATAATGGCTTTTGATGAATGCACTCCCTGGCCATGCGAACACAGCTATGCCAAAAAATCAGTTGAGCTGACCCATCACTGGCTCGACAGGGCGGTGACAAGATTCCGGGAAACAGAACCCCTCTGGGGGAAAGAGCAGTATCTTTTTCCAATTGTTCAGGGAGGAGTTTTTGATGATCTCAGGAAAATATCAGCTGAAAAGATTGCCTCTGCAGGATTGGAAGGCAATGCTATAGGCGGATTATCGGTAGGAGAGCCTGCTGAAGAGATGTACAGGATAATTGAAATTGTTAACATGATACTTCCCGGGGACAAACCACGTTACCTTATGGGAGTTGGCACACCTGTCAATATTCTCGAAGCCATCGAAAGAGGCATAGATATGTTCGACTGTGTTATGCCTACAAGAAACGGACGTAATGGAATGCTTTTCACCAGTGAAGGAACGCTGAATATCAGGAACAGAAAGTGGATGGACGATTTCAGCCCCATAGATCCCGAAGGACCATCGGCTGTAAGCCTCTTTTACTCAAAAGCATACCTCAGACACCTGGTAATGGCCGGTGAAAATCTCGGAGCACAGATTGCCAGTATACATAATCTGGCATTTTATTTGAAACTTGTTGATGAAGCAAGAAAAAAAATTCAGGAAGGTAATTTCAGAAAATGGAAAGAATCCATGGTAAAAAAACTTTCGGAACGGTTATAGAATCTCTGAAGGTAAAGATTATTGACATATATATTATCAGGAAATTTCTTGGTACGTTCTTCTTTTCCATAGTGCTGATACTGACGATTGCAATTGTTTTCGATTTTGCTGAAAAGATTGACAACTTCATGGAAAAGGAAGCTCCTGTCAAAGCGATAATTTTCGATTATTATCTGAATTTCATCCCGTATTTTGCCACTTTGTTTGCACCTCTTTTCGTTTTTATTGCTGTTATCTTTTTCACATCAAAAATGGCGGTAAATACAGAGATAATTGCTATTCTCAACAGCGGAATGAGTTTCAGGAGAATGATGTGGCCCTATTTTCTGTCAGCGTTTGTCATAGCAAGCCTGGCGTTCGTACTCACCAATTTTATTATTCCGCACTCGAATCGCATGCGGATGGAATTCGAGGACAAATATTACCGTTCACTGGGAAGAAAAGTTACAGTTGAAAACATTCACAGGCAGGTTTATAAAAATGTTTATGTCTATCTGGGTTCATACAATCCCATCAGCCAGCGCGGACAGAATTTTACCATTGAAAAGTTCAATGACAGTGGCAGGCTGGTATCAAAATTATCTTCCCCATCGGTAGTTTATGATACTGCAATTCATAAATGGACCGCGTTGAATTACCATCTTCGTGAGATTATGGATCATGAAGAGATTATAACCAGGGGTAAACAGATTGATACCACTCTGACTATCGGACCGGATGATTTTCAGAGAGATCCGGGCTTTGTGGGTACCATGACTTATCATGAACTCTATGACTATATAGCTTTGCTCAGGCTTCAGGGTTCTGATGAGCTTAAGCTCTTCCTGATAGAAAAGCACAGGCGCTATGCCAATCCTTTTGCTGTTTTTATACTTACACTGATAGGGGTTTCCCTTTCTTCGAGGAAGGTAAGGGGAGGACTTGGGATGAACATAGGTATTGGTCTCATCCTCAGCTTCTCGTATATTCTGTTCCTGCAGTTTGCTTCACAATTCTCGCTCAAGGGAAACCTCAGCCCCATGCTGGCAATGTGGATACCCAATATAGTGTACTCTGTAATCGCCCTCGTACTTTACAAAATGGCTCCGAAATAGCTTTTGTCATATATTTTACTCAAAAATTATATTAAAATTGGGCCGGAAATAAATTTTAAATGATTTAACAATTCCTAATTTCAATCAAATGCCACTTAACAAAAAGATCCGTGATTTACAGGAAAAGCGCAAAAAAGTTCTTCTTGGCGGAGGTGAACAAGCTATCGAAAAACAGAAGGCACTGGGTAAACGAACTGCAAGAGAGCGTATAATGGCTCTGCTCGATGAAAATTCATTCAATGAATACGACCTGTTTGTTGAACACGATGCCCGCGATTTTGATATGGACAAGAAATCGCTTCCAAGCGATGGTGTGATTATCGGTTCAGGGACAATTTACGGAGCGCCTGTTGCAATTTTTGCCCAGGATTTCACAGTGGCAGGAGGATCACTCGGTCTGATGCATTCAAGAAAAATCACAAAAATAATGGATCATGCCCTTAAGATGAGAATGCCGCTCATCGGCATAAACGATTCAGGCGGAGCAAGGATTCAGGAGGGAGTCAACTCACTGGCAGGCTATGGAGAGATTTTCTTCCGCAATACAATATCCAGCGGGGTGATCCCGCAGATCTCTGTAATACTCGGACCCTGTGCAGGCGGTGCAGTTTATTCTCCGGCTCTTACCGATTTTGTATTTGTGGTGGATAATATTTCAAAAATGTTTATCACAGGGCCTGAAGTCATAAAAACTGTTCTTGGCGAGGAGATATCAATGGAGGAACTGGGAGGAGCAAGAGTGCACAGCGAAGTAACCGGCAATGCACATTTTTTTGCAATGAGTGAAGAAGAATGCTTCAATCAGATCAAAAAGTTGATAACATTCATTCCCTGGAATAACTCACAGAAAGCGAAAGATTTTGAAGCAGGTGTTCCAAAATCCGGTTATGATATCAATATGATTGTACCTGAAGATCCTACACTTCCTTACGATGTAAAAGATGTTATCAGGGCTATAGTTGATAATTCCGACTTCTTCGAAATAATGGAACTCTACGCCAAAAACATTGTAATTGGTTTTGCCCGTATGGGTGGAAGGACAACAGGGTTTGTCGCAAACCAGCCTCTTGAAATGGCCGGTGTGCTTGATGTCGATTCATCTGATAAAGCTGCAAGATTCATTCGTTATTGTGATGCTTTCAACATTCCCATAATTACCCTTGTTGACCTTCCGGGTTATCTGCCCGGAGTTGACCAGGAGCATGCAGGAGTTATCAGGCATGGTGCCAAATTATTATACGCTTACAGTGAAGCTACTGTTCCCAAGCTTACAGTTATTTTGCGAAAAGCTTACGGAGGTGGTTATATTGCTATGAGTTCGAGGCATTTACGTGCCGACTTCGTCTTCGCATGGCCATCTGCCGAGATAGCAGTTATGGGTCCTGAAGGTGCAGCCAATATTATATTCAGAAAAGAGATTTTGTCAGCTGATGATCCTGACAACATGAGAAAGCAGAAAGTGGAAGAATATAAAACCAAGTTTGCCAATCCTTATGTTGCAGCATCGAGAGGATATGTAGATGCCGTTATTGAACCTTCTGAAACAAGAAAGTTCCTCCTTCATGCCATTGAAGTTTCGGGAAATAAATCGGTAACACTGCCGGATAAGAAACATGGACTTCCTCCTTTTTAAACTTATAACTGTAAGGAAAAATGAATAGTAATGATTCACTGGGCAGCCTTAATATAGGCAACCGGATTTACAGGACAAGGATAAGCAACAAATTTGCAGGAAGGAAGCCCTACAAACCGGTTGATCCATTGGTTGTTGTGAGTTTTATTCCCGGTACAGTCGATGACATCCTTATAAAAGAAGGACAAAGGGTTAAAAAGGGAGACATCCTCATGATAATCGATGCAATGAAAATGAAGAACATGCTGAAATCCAAAATAGACGGGAAAGTAAAATCTGTATCCGTAAATAAGGGTGACCGGGTATCAAAAGGTACGGTACTCCTGTTGTTGGAATAATTTCAGATTAAGCCCTGGAAGATCAGATACTTTTTTAGCATGCCGGATGCCTTTGGTTTTTCCGTGAATATTCCGTAAACGCTCGATCCACTGCCCGACATCAGGCTGAATACTGCTCCGGCACGGTACATTTCATTCTTTATTTCCTCTATGAGGGGATATTTTTTAAAAGCATAGGCTTCAAAGTCATTGATAATAAACTTCTTCCATGTTTCAACCGGGTATTCTGCCAACTGTTGCAGACTTGTTGATGGAATTTGAGGAATACAGTTCTGATAAGCTTCCCTTGTATTAATTCCAACGCCCGGATTTGCCAGCATAATATAATATCCTTTAAGAACAGGACCAACCGGTGTGAGAATTTCTCCTCTTCCTGATGCAAAAGCCGGAATGGAATCAATGAAGAAAGGACAATCGCTGCCCAGATCAAGAGCCAGATATTTCAGATCTTCGCCGTTTGAAGGAAGGTTGAACTTTTTGACAATAGCCTTCAGAACAGCAGCTGCATCGGATGATCCCCCTCCCAGTCCTGCTCCTGCAGGTATTATTTTATGGAGATGGATTTTAAGGGAAGGAAATTCATGTTTTTCCCGAAGCTTAGCGATTGCTTTATATACAATGTTCTCCTCCGGTCTGCACCCTGTATTGATCCCGCTTGTTGTGAGAATATCTTTTCCATTCTGGTCAGCTGAAATAACAAACTCAAGAACATCACTAAAGTTTACCGGATAAAACAGGGTTTCAATATCATGAAAACCATCCTGACGTTTTCCTGTTATTCGTAATCCAAGGTTAATCTTTGCTTTCGGGAAAAATATCATACCCTTCTGTTTAATGTAAAATTACCATATGCTTTGAATAATTTACTATTGTTGCATTCATTACCTTTTCAACAAGTTTTTAACAGTGCTTGTTTGTAACAAAAAAGCTTTCCGGTTTAAGTTATTAAGTATGGATTAATACCTTTGATAACAGCATATAACCTGATTAATCAGTCAATTAACTAACAGTAAATCAATATAATATAAATGGCAAAACAAAATAGCAGCCAACGACCGGCAATAACAGTCATTCCTGATTTTGGTAAGGTCCCTCCACAGGCAAATGACATGGAAGAAGCTGTTCTTGGTGCAATTATGCTTGAAAAAGAGGCTGTGATAACCATCCTTGACATTCTTAAGCCTGAAAGTTTTTATAAAGAAGGGCACAGGAAAATATTCAAAGCAATTTCCGACCTGGCAGCCAGGGAATATCCGGTGGACTTATACACTGTCACTGAAGAGCTTCGGGCACACCAGGAACTTGACAGTGTTGGCGGACCTGTTTATCTTACCCAGCTTACGGCAAAGGTTGTATCGGCGGCAAATGTTGACTACCACGCCAGGATAGTGGCGCAGAAATATATACAACGTGAGCTGATAAGAGTATCGACTGAGATACAGACAAGATCTTTTGACGATACTTATGATGTTACAGAACTTCTCGATTATTCAGAAAATGCACTTTTTCAGATTGCAGAAGGAAATATCAAGAGGGAAGTTTCACCGATTAATGTAGTTATCAAGGAAGCAATCAGGGAGATTGAAGAGGCAGGTAAACGGGAAGATGCCCTTGTGGGAATACCTTCGGGTTTCACAAAGCTTGACAGGCTGACCTCGGGCTGGCAGAAGTCGGAACTTGTAATTATTGCAGCCCGTCCTTCAGTAGGAAAAACAGCATTTGCCCTTTCAATGGCAAGGAATATGGCTATTGACCATGGTAAGGCTGTGGCAATCTTCTCGTGTGAAATGTCTTCTATTCAGCTGGTAAACAGGTTGATAGTAAGTGAAACAGATATTCCCGGGGATAAAATCAAAAACGGACGCCTTAATGAAGAGGAATGGAAACAGCTCGATATGAGGATCAGAAAACTTGTACAGGCTCCAATTTTTATCGATGATACTCCCGCGATTTCAATATTTGAACTCCGTGCAAAATGCCGGCGGCTGATGGCTCAGCATAAGCTCGATATTGTCATTGTCGACTACCTTCAGCTGATGTCAGGGCCTGAAAATTCAGGAAGCCGCGAGCAGGAAGTAAGTACTATCTCACGCTCATTGAAGAGTATAGCAAAGGAGCTGAATGTCCCAATACTCGCACTTTCTCAGCTTAACAGATCCGTTGAAATGAGAGGTGGAACAAAAAGACCTCTTCTTTCCGATCTCCGTGAATCAGGTGCAATTGAGCAGGATGCTGATATGGTGGTGTTCATTCACCGTCAGGATAAATTCGGGATCCCTACGTTCGAAGATGGTTCATCAACCAAGGGAATAGCAGAAATCATCCTTGCAAAGAACCGTAACGGTCCTGTGGACGATGTGAAGCTGAGATTCCGTGAGGAAAAGGCTCAGTTCGTTGATATCGATGATTTTGATATGGAAGGTGTTCTTGAAGCAGGATCGCAGAGCATTACACTTGGTTCAAAAATGAATCATGATAATCTCAGGAAGCTCGGTGGCGGTTTTGACAAGGAAGCTGAGTTTCATGATGAGCCACCATTCGCCTAGTAATGAACCGATTAATTGAACCGGAAAGCAACCTTTGCCCCGATACTTCTGTATTTTAGATTATCGAAACCTGCATATATTCCAATCTCACCCACAAGGAAGATCTGGCTTAAGCTGTATCCTAACTCGGTATAATTAGTTTTGCTTTTAACAGTGCCCAGATATGAAAGACTAATATTTTCAAGCATAAGGGTATTGCTTAAAAACGGAAGAAATTTCAGAAGAAGATACGGAGCGGTATATTTCGTATGCACTTCCCCAATTATCTCTGGTGAGGTCATGGAATAAAATGCAGGTATCATAAATGCATCTTCATAGTCATTTATCTGCAGTGCCAGCGGTTGTGTGTTGAAACTGATGAAATCATAAAAAGGCAAAGCGCTGTTATCCAGGAACCCTGCAGAACTGACCCTCCACCTGAACCGGCTTAAAGCTCCGATATCATGAGTTTTGAAAATATCAGCCCTGAGCATGTTGTAATGCCTGTACCTGTCTTCAGTCTCAGTGAACTCGTTTATCCCATGTTCCCATGTCAGATTGAAGGTCGGCCAGTCCGATCCCACGTTGATCTTATTTCCATTCTGGATTTTATACCTCATTT
>JBBQJD010000050.1:0-26982 GCA_038325595.1 Bacteroidales bacterium
AGGTCCTTTACATCCGGTTTGTTGGAAGAACTGCATGAAAATAACACTGCTGAAAAAAATAGAACGATATACTTTTTCATTCAAATAAGTTATTATGGTGATTGTCAAGCTATTAAAAATTTGCTGAAGAATCAGCAGCCATTAATTTACAAAATTTTTTTGATTGTATCGAGCAGGGCATGAAAAATCTCCAATTTTACCTCATTCTTTACATCCAGGTTGAGATTATTTTCATAAATTTAGTAGATCTTAATACTAACCTGCCATGCAAATGAAACTGATTTTTAAATACATCCTAATGGGGATGCTTCTATGTCTATGCTTTTTGTCCTCTTCCGGACAAGGTAAATTATCAATTAATGATCAGGGCTATTTTGAAATGCCAGGATTTGATGTAATGGTCTTTGATGATTATTATCCAAATGGTCACCAGAGCGGCATTACCATTATACAGAATGGTGTCAGGGTGGCTGCTAACGGAGACTTGCGCCCTGATTCGAGGCTCAGACAATGGTCAGATGTTGTAAACAAAAAGGCTGACCGTAGCACAGGGACTATTATGGCAAATATGAGCTTTCCTGAAACACCATTTAAATATAGTGTACGGGTAAAGGCTGTTGGCGACAAAATACTTGTGACTGCTGATCTTGACCAGCCATTACCGCAACAATGGGATGGCAAAACCTGGTTCCAGATTGAACTTTTCCCTGCAACACTATTTGGCAAAAGCTGGAATATGGACGGTGAAACAGGATTTTTTCCAACAGATTCCTATAGTCCGATGACAGGTACAACTCTCGAACCCTATGCGGAAGGAAAGGTGTTTGTAGTTGCTCCTGAAACAGAAGCACAACGATTAACTATAAAGGCTTTGAAAGGCAACCTTGAGTTTTTCGACGGAAGAAGTGATTCAAAAGCAGGTTGGTTTGTAGTAAGAACTCCGATTCCTTCAGGACAGACAAAAGGTGTTGTGGAATGGGAAATATCTGCCATGGCGGTAGCTGATTACATTTATAAGCCGGTTGTACATATCAGCCAGGTGGGTTATCATCCAGGCGAGCCAAAAAGGGCAGTCATCGAAACAGATAAGAATTCTCCCAATTCCGGTAGCATCGACATTTTAAAGATCAATCCCGACGGAACCAGGACAAAGGTATTATCCGGCGCTGCCGTTCCATGGGGTAAGTTCCTTAAATACAATTATCTGACATTCGATTTTACTGCATTAAAAGATCCCGGAGTATACGAAATTCAATTTGGCAGTATAAAATCGAATCTGTTCAAAATCAGCAATGAAATCTATGACAGATATGTATGGCAGCCAACTCTGGAATACTTTCTTCCGGTTCAGATGTGTCACATGCGTATTGAACAGGGCTCGAGGGTATGGCATGACTACTGCCACCTTGATGATGCTATTATGGCACCAGTCAATCTGACTCATATTGATGGTTATTCACAAGGACCAGAGACTTTTACCTCGTTTAAGAATCCTGACCATGTACCTAATCTCGACAGGGGAGGATGGCACGATGCGGGTGATTATGACCTCCGAATAGAATCACAGGCAAAAACCACATGGAGACTGGCAATGATGCATGAATTATTTGGGATAGATCTCGATGCAACGACGGTAGATCAGCCAACAAGAATAGTTACCATTCATAAACCGGATGGAATTTCTGATGCGCTTCAGCAGGTCGAGCATGGCGTTCTTACAATTCTTGGTGGATATAAAGGTTTAGGCAGGTTGTATGATGGTATGATAAGCCCGACACGAAAACAATATGGCCTCCAGGGTGATGGCAGCGCACAAACCGATAATCTGATTTATAACCGTGATCTGCCTGAAGGTGGGAAAACAGCTTATCATTCATCCCTGATGGATGACAATTGGGTATTTACCGAGGATCATCCCGGGCATGAAATGCTCGGAGCAGCAACTCTTGCATCTTCCTCAAGGGCTCTGAAAAAATGGAAACCCGATATGGCTGCTGAATGCCTGAAGGCTGCTGAAGAGATATATTCAACTGCTTCAAAAAAGAAAATGGTCAATGATAGAATAGCAGCGGCAGCGGAACTCTACCTCACCACCGGTAATAATAAATATCTGTCAGATATTATATCACAAAAGGACTATATTCTTGCCAATATGCAGGGAACTGCCTGGGCTGTTGGAATGGTATATGATAAAATTACTGAAGCCGTATTCCGTAAAGATATGGATAAAGCCGTAAGGGATCTAGCTGAACAACTCGATAAAGAAGCTGCTTCCACACCCTTCGGTGTGCCTTTTAAACCTGATGTCTGGGGAGACGGGTGGACAATACAATCCTCAGGCGTGAGATACTATTTTCTTCTGACCGGATTCCCGGGAGTATTCAAACCTGAAAGGATCTACAGTTCAGTACAGTTTGTTCTCGGATGTCATCCGGGTGAAAATACCGCATCATTTGCATCAGGAGTGGGAGTAAAGTCGCTCACGGCTGCATATGGTGTGAACAGGGCTGACCTTTCATATATTCCGGGAGGAGTAGCTTCAGGAACAGCGATAATACGACCTGACCTGCCTGAGCTTAAGGATAACTGGCCTTTTCTGTGGCAGCAAACAGAGTATGTAATGGGAGGGGGTGAAACTGACTTTATGTTCCTTGTCCTGGCTACCCAGCATTTGCTTAATAAATAATTCAATATTTAGGTATATTCTTTTTGCTGATGAATTTATACCCATCATGAATGCATATGACCGGAATTATTAAACCTGACATAAACTGACTCTTATGAAAAAATTAAATTTGATAATTTGTTTGACCCTGAAAAGATACATTTATATGATTACTTCAGCATGCATTTTGATGCTGATATCAGGATGCGCTCAGAAATCATCTCAACAGAGCCTGACAATAAACGATAAGGAATACCTGGAGAAACCGGGACTTTCCGTTCTTGCTTTTCACAATTTCTATCCCATGGGCAAGCAGGGCGGGATTGAAATTATCCAGAATGGGGAAAGGATTGCAACAAATGGATTTATACGCATGCAACAAGTTGATGGTAAGCGATTTACTGATCCTGAAAGAGCAACCCGTGTGATTGATTCGACAAAAAATGTAATCAGTTCAGTGGTAAAACATGATGACTTCGGTTTTAGTTACACTGTCAGGGTCTGGCCTGAAGGAAACAGTTTCCGTATTGCAGTTGACCTAGAAAATCCAATCCCGAAGGAATGGGAAAAGAAACTAAGCTTCGAAATGGAGTTTTTTCCTCCACTTTATTATGGAAAATCTTTTCAGATCGGAGAATCGTTCGGCATTATTCCCCGCCAGATTTTAGGATCAAAATTCAAGGATGCTGACGGAACCTTCAAGCCTGTACCAATGGGTCATGGAAGCACTCTCACTCTTGCCGGAGAGGATCCCGAAAGAAAAGTCGTGATTGAAAATCCAAAATCAGATCTGATCCTGATCGATAGCAGGAATACCGGTTTCGGGGGATGGATCCTGGTCAAATCTGAAATACCCCCGGGAGTAACTGAAAATGCAATAGAATGGATTATTACACCGAATGTTTTGCCGGATTGGAAAAGAGAACCCATGATTGCCATCTCGCAGATCGGATATCATCCTGATCAGAAAAAGCAGGCGATCATAGAACTTGATGCCAGTGAAGATAATCTGGGCGACGTCAGGCTTTTTAAGGTCACTGAAGGCAATGAGCCACAGGAAGTTCTTTCTGGTTCACCGGAAAAATGGGGTAAATTCCTGCGGTATAATTATGCCATATTCGATTTCTCCTCAATTAAGGAACCGGGTATGTATATTATAAAGTACGGGGAAATAACTACCCATCCATTTTCAATTGATAATGAAGTATTTAAGACCGGAGTGTGGCAACCGACCCTTGAAGGTTATTTTCCGGTGCAGATGTGCCATATCAAAGTGAAAGACCGTCAGCAAATCTGGCATGGAGCCTGCCACCTCGATGATGCCCTTCAGGCTCCGCTTGATATAGTTCATATTGATGGATACAGGCAATATCCGGCCAAAGAAACGAATTATCAGGTTCAGACTCCCGTTCCTTATCTGAACGTGGGAGGCTGGCACGATGCAGGAGATGATGACCTAGCTGCAGGCTCACAGGCTGGTGCAACACATTCACTAGTTCTTGCATATGAACTGACTAAAGACCAGAATGATCAGACTTCTGTAAATTTTGAAGACAGGTATGTTGAGATGTATAAACCTGACGGAGTTCCTGATTTTCTTCAACAGATAAAGCAGGGTGCATTGAACCTGCTTTCAGGATATCGTGCAGCAGGCCATAGTTTTCATGGGATAATTGCTAACAGGGAAGGGCGGAATATCACTCTGGATTGGGCATCACAGACTGACCAGCTCTTCTATGATTCAAAACTCAGTAACAGGCAGAAGACCATGACTCATTCAGGAGTTAATGATGACAGGTGGGTCTTTACCAACAGGGATACCGGTCTGGAATATCAGGTAGCAGCAGCTCTCGCTGCAGGAAGCCGCTCGCTGGCAGGATATGATGATAAGCTTTCTCTGGAATGCCTTCAGACAGCAAAGAAAGTATGGGATTATGAACAGACTCATGAACCGGCACTGACCCCTGCCGAATATGTTCCCAGGAATACAAAGGTCCAGGAAATCATAGCCACAGCCGAACTATTTTATACAACAGGAGAAGAAAAGTATGCTGCTCATCTGAAAAATCTTCTTCCTGAGATTGAGAAAAGTATTCAAAGCAGCGCATGGTGCATTGCAAGAGTAGCCGATCAGTTGAAGGACGGAGCTTTCAACAGCAGATTTAAGGATGCTCTTCAGATTTATAAAACAAAGCTCGATTCAACATTATCCTCAACACCATTCGGGATACCATGGAGACCTGCCATCTGGGGAGTTGGCTGGAGTATTCAGGATTTTGCCATGGAATACTACTATCTCGTGGAAAAATATCCCGATATGTTTGATCGTGAACCGGTTTTAAGGGTAGTGAATTATGTTTTGGGTTGTCATCCCGGATCAAATGCTTCCCTGGTGTCAGGAGTGGGAGCACATTCAATTACTGTAGCTTTCGGAGTTAACAGGACTCAGGAATATTATATTCCTGGAGGAATGGTTTCAGGAACTGCACTAATCAGGCCTGATTTCCCTGAATTAAAGGAAACAACTCCATATCTCTGGCAGCAGTCAGAATATGTAATGGGGGGAGCGGCTTCGTATATTTTCTGTGTGCTGGCGGCAGAAAAGTTACTGAATGCAATTTAAAATCCATTAACCGCGAAGTCGCAAAGTTTATGCAAAGGACGCAAAGCCACTCTATCCGGAATTGAACCCTTGAGTTCTTTGCTATTCTTTGCTATTCTTTGCGTATTTTGCGGTTAAATAAAAAAACTAATAAAAGACATGCTTCAAGTTCTCACCCTCATTGAAAAAGATCAAATCCACAAAACAGGCATCAGGATACTCGATGAAATAGGAATCAGGGTTCGCAGCAAAATTATATACGATCTTCTGATTGAAAACGGGGGAGTGCCTGATTCTTCGGATGAGCTCCGTGTTTACCTGCCTGAAAGTATGGTTGAAAAATACCTTTCCCTTTGTCCGAAATATTTTAAAATCAAGGATCGTTCAGGTAATGAAACAGTTGTGAAAAGCAGTGGAACTTCTCTGTTTTATACAGGAAATGCTACCCGTTATGTAAGAGGCACAAGTAAGGAAGCTGTTGATCTTGGAAAAAATGAATTCATCGAATTTGTAAGGGTTGCCGATAAGCTTGAAAATATTCATGGTATAGTCGGAACCAGCCTGAAGGAATTTCCACCGAATTGCAGGGATTTTGCAGGCTTCAATTTATCGGCAAGGTACTCACCCAAACATCAGCGGCCATGCATTTATACTCCGTCGGGCGCTGAAGCTATTATTGAAATGGCAGATGTGATTCTTGATGGTAAGCCCCTGAAAGATAATATGTTCTTTACTCTTGGATATAGCATCGTAAGTCCTCTGACATGGACTGAAACTGCGCTTGATTTATTTTATAAGACAAAGGGATACGGAATACCTGTGATGATCAACTCCGAACCAATGGCTGGAGGTACTTCGCCCGTTACTCTGGCAGGCAGCCTGGCCATGGCTGATGCAGAAGTCCTGAGCGGAATTGTTATAAACCAGATCATTGAACCAGGCAGGCCATGTATATACAATGCCGGATTCGCGCATGTTTTTGACATGCTGACAACACTCGTTGTAACCGGCTCTCCCGAGAATGCATTATTACAGGCAGCTGGTTCGGAAATGGCTCAATATCATAATCTTCCTTCAGCTTCTTGGGCACTGAGCGATTCTGTAATGCTCGATTCACAGGCTTCATCCGAGAAAATACTGACCGCGCTCATACACAAACTCAGCAATGTCAGCATGGTATGGGGAATGGGTAACTTCGAAACATCAAAGGCAATATCTCCAGAGGTGGCTGTGATAGACAATGAACTCATCGGAAATTGCATCCGGTTTTCAAACAGGTTTAAGGTAGATGAAGAGCATCTGGCATTTGATGTTATTAAAGAAACGGCTCTGAAGGGTTCATTCCTTGAATCAACTCATACTCTTGAACATTTTTATGAGGAGATACGGTATTCGGATCTGCCAAACAGGTTGAACAGGATTGCCTGGGAAAATTCCGGCTCCAAATCTATAGAAGAAAAGGCATCAGAATTTGTAAATAATTTATTGAATAAAGAACCTGATATTTATCTTTCGGGTAGCCAGATGGAAAAGCTTGATTCAATTCAGGAAAAATGGATGAAGAGATTGAATGGTTGAAGAGTTGAAATGGTTGAAAGGGTTGAAGAGTTGAAGAGTTGAAAAGTTGATGGGTTATTATGTTGATGGGTTGATGTGAGAAGGGTTGTGATTGGCTGAAAAGTTGAAGAGTTGAGTTTACTCCGAAAAATCGAAAAACAAAAAAAATGCCACTAAGGCACAAAGACACCAAGGTTCACCAAGGATTTTGTATCAGGTATAATACCTTGGTGTAACTTGGAGCCTTGGAGTCTTTTATGTAACTCTTTTATGGAACTTCATATATTTGCATCTTTCAAACCCCCTTTCCCGTTTCCCCCAGGGGGGCAAGCTAAGAGCATTCTGAAAGATTGATAAGAGTGCACTCCTTCCCCCGGGGGAAGGCTGGGATGGGGGTCTGAATGAGTTATAAGGGTTTGATGTTCTTGAATTTTTAAATTAAGAGGGTAACTTGGTGGCATAAAATATTTTTCGGAAGGTCTCAAGAGTTGAAAAGGTTGAGTTGAAAAGTTGAAAAGTTGAAAGGAAGTTTGGAGTAGAGATGATTCCGGGTTTCAGATTCCTGATTCCAGGATTAAACCTTGAACCTTGAACCTGGAAGGTGGAACAACTCTAAAATTGGAATACTAAAGTTGATAACCATATTTTTTATACCTATGAATAACAAGATCAGATCAATTATCCTCCTTTTTGTTATCCTCATTTCAGGATGCACGCAGAATAAAGTAAAAAGAGAAGTCCTGTCTCTTAACGGAATATGGGAATTTGCAGAATCGGGGAGTTTTGATGAGATTCCTTCTGAATTCGCAGGATCGGTTCCGGTTCCCGGGCTGATAGATATGGCTGTACCTAAGGCAGATACTCCATATACTGACAAAGTTTACTGGTACAGAAAGAGCTTCCGTATAGATGAAAAGCTGCCTGACGTTGCTTTGCTTAAGATTTACAAATCCATGTATCATACTCGGGTGATACTCAATAAGAAGCCAGTAGGTGAAAACTATTATTGTTTCACTCCTTCATATTTTGATCTGAGGCAATTCCTTAACGACGGAAATGCTGAAAACGAGCTCCTTATTGCAATTGGATGCTATAACAACCTTCCTGATACAATTTTGAACGGCCATGACTTTGAAAGGATAAACTATATACCGGGCATTTACGATAATTTGGAAATTCAGCTGGCAGGATACCCTTTTATTGAAAATATTCAGACTGCGCCGGATCTGTCACGGAATATGGTGAGAATAAAGTCTTTGTTCAGAACTGCAGGAAAACAGGATGAAATAAAACTTCAATATAATATCAAAGAAGTTTCAACAGGAAAGGTGGTATCCGAAGGTGATACAACTTTTAAAGGTGAAATTATCGATTTCAGATTGCCAATAGCTGATTGCAAGCTATGGTCGCCTGAAGAACCTTTTTTATATGAGCTTAAACTCAGTACCGGGAGAGATGAGAAAAAAGTAAAATTCGGAATGCGCTCATTTTCTTTTGATAAGGAGAAAAACGTCGCACTCCTGAATGGCAAACCGTACTATATGAGAGGTACGAATATTTCCATCCTGAGATTTTTTGAAGATCCTGTCAGAGGTAACCTCCCCTGGGATTATCAGTGGGCTGCCAGCTTGCATAAAAAGTTCAAATCCATGCACTGGAACACTGCCCGTTGGTGTATTGGATTTCCTCCCGAACGTTGGTATGAGATTGCCGACAGCGTTGGTTTTCTTATCCATGATGAATTTCCCTTGTGGGCAGGAATGCGTAATGTAAGGGCTGAGCATCTTGTGAAAGAATATACGGCCTGGATGGAAGAAAGATGGAATCATCCATGTGTCGTCATATGGGACTCTCAGAACGAAACCATTACGCCGGAAACAGGAAAGGCAATTGCCCTGGTTCGTGGTCTTGATCTCTCTGACCGTCCCTGGGATAATGGCTGGTCTCCGCCACAGTCAGAAAAAGACGGCATGGAAACACATCCTTATCTGATGGATTATCTCATAGATCCAAAAGGAACAGATAAAGCTCCATGGACAGATCTCTACACAAAGATCCGGATCCCGCAAAACGGACCAAGTGAACGGTCGCCACAGCCTGACAAGGAAGAATATCCAAATCCCATTATCATCAATGAGTATGAATGGCTCTGGCTTAACAGGGATGGCTCGCCAACTACACTCACGGATAAAGTTTACGAAAGACTTCTTGGAAAAAATTCTACTAAGGAGCAGCGTTTTGAGACATATGCTAAAATTCTTGCAATGGATACCGAGTACTGGAGGGCACACAGGAAATGTGCCGGAGTTCTGTACTTCACCGGCCTTGGATATTCAAGAACAACACACCCGAGAGGGCAGACCTGTGATAATTTCAAAGATGTTGGAAATATTGTTTTTGAACCCCATTTTGAACAGTATATGAAGTCTGCCTTTGCACCTGTCGGATTAATGCCTGACATGTGGAATGCGCGTTATAAAATGAATTCTGAGCTGAATGTTCCTTTTTATGTTTTCAATGATACATATACTGATTTCTCTGATACACTTAAAGTTACGATATTTAGAGGAAATGAATTGCTGAAGGAAATTTCCCATCCGGTATCTGTTGCTGCCCTGGGAAGGGAAATTCTAAACATACCTGTGAAAATGCCTGATACCAATGGTGCATGTATCCTTTCTGCTTCAATAACTTATGGATCGGAAAAAGTAATTTCCAGACGTGAATTTGAACTTGTACCATGATATTATTACTATGAAAAACAGAATTATCTTTTTCATTACAATATTGCTCTTCATAAATTGTATATCAGTATTTTCCCAGGCTCTTAATACTGATAAAGAAGCAGGACTCGGAACCGATCGATATGCTTTTTAACTACCTCAACAGGCACATCTTTCCAACCTGAATACTGATGATGGTTCTGATTATGAAATTATTCAGCTTGCTATTAAAAAAGAAAGAGAAACTGAGCCTGGTTTGTAAAACTTGGTGAAGTGTCTTTGAAATAATTCTTTATATTTATGAATTCTATTGATAATAAATTAACAGGAGGTTATTATGGCTGGTCCGGGTGCATATATGTTTGGAAAAGAAGAAATTGATGCTGTTCTTGAAGTAATGCAGAGCGGTTACTTATTCAGGTATGGCAGCGAAAGCGATCCGAAATTTCTTCATAAAGTATCAACACTAGAAAAGAGGTTTGCCGAATATTGCAAAGCAAGCTATGGTCTTGCAACTTCCTCAGGAACGTCGTCCCTCGTTGCTTCAGTACTTGCTCTTGGATTAAAGCCCGGTGATGAGATCATTGTTCCTGCATATACATTTGTTGCCAGCTATTCTTCCGTCATCTTTCCGGGAATCATCCCTGTGCTTGCTGAGATAGATGAAAGCCTTACCATTGATCCTGACGACATTGAAAAAAGAATAACTCCGCGCACAAAAGCTATTATGCCTGTTCATATGCTTGGTAATTCATGTGATATGGACAGGATTATGGCAATTGCAAGTAAACACAACCTTCTTGTTCTGGAGGATTCATGCCAGGCAGCCGGAGCATCCTACAAGGGCAGAAAAGTCGGAACAATAGGTAATATAGGTGCTTACTCACTTAATATTTTCAAAACAATCAATAGTGGCGATGGTGGTCTTGTGGTCACGAATGATAAAGCACTGTATGAAACTGCATTTGGTGTGCATGATCAGGGCCACAAGCCAAGCAGGCTCGGAGTTGAAGTGGGTTCGCGCAATGTGCTTGGACTTAACTTCAGGATGAATGAACTTACCGCTGCTGTTGCCCTTGCACAGTTAGGCAAGCTTGATATGATCCTGTCCATTCTCCGGAAGAAAAGAACATATTTTAAAAGCCTGATTTCCGGAGCCAGAGGATTTAAATTCAGAACTCTGAATGATCCTGATGGCGATTGTGCAACACTATGTACAGTAATTTTTGATACAACTGAAAAAGCCAAAAAAGTATCGGCTGCACTCGGATCGAAGACTGTTGACCAGAGCGGATGGCATGTTTACTCAAATATGGAACATATTCTGAAGCACCTTAAGGAAGTTGGTCAGCCACATACAAAGGGCTCATACCCAAAAACTGATGATATTCTCGGCAGGGCAATGAATATCAGTGTTGGAGTCGTTGACGGGGGACTCGGAGCTGGCTGGGGCATCAATATAAATTCCACGGAGGCTGAGATTGAAGCAGCCGCAAAACAGTTCATCAACGCCTGCAGGCTTTAAAGATCCTAATCTTTCAGGGTATGAATTTTACATCCTGAACAAATGTATTTATCTGAAAATCAGCATCATTAGTGCCAGTCAGGATTTTTCCTCCCACATCGCAATGATCGAATGTGATGTCTTCAATTAAATTACCTGAAGAAAAGCCGCTCAGGATAAAAGGTTTGGTTGTATTTTCCCAGCTGATATTTTTCAGATAAATTCCTTTGATATGTCCGGGAAGATCATTACCATATAAGGTACCATCTGATACAATAAGTTCGAGATTTTTGAATTCTACCTGCTCTTCCACACGTATATCTTCATACCGGATATTCTGCACCCATGCCGGGCCATCGCAGACAATGCTGAATCCTGAATGGCCTCCTGTACGGCCGCCACCGCGGGCATAAAGTATATCACAATTTTTGACGAGAATATTTTCGACCGGACCTCCGTTTAATTCGAAACCAATAGTGACACCATCGCTGCATGCCCAGCCAACCATTACATTGTTAGTTACGAAAATAGAATCTACCCTGAGGTCGTAATTCATTGACTTAATAGCGACACAATCATCGCGGCACCTCATAAAACAATCGTCGATGGTAAAGTTCGTGCATGAAACAGGATTAATTCCATCAACAGAATAAATATCTTCATATCCGAATACCTTAACATCCCTGTAACTGCTATTATGACAATCAGTTAATGTATTTGTCCAACCTTTTGTATTACGGATAAATATGCCGCTTACATCAAGGTTGGTTGTTCCGTTTATTTTAACTGTTCCCTGCAGGGATCCCCGTCCTGTAATTTTAACGTTCCGGAGATCCTTCCCTGTTACATCGGCATTCACAATTGCACCACCGGCAATATAAATTGTCTGATTACTCTGCAGGGTTATCTTTTCGGGATTATGATTGCCCGGCCCGAAATATACTACTTCCGGATCTCCTTCTTTGGGAGGATTTACTTCAAGGGGACTTGCAAATACAGCCAGATGAGGCAGTTCGTTAATCTCAATGTAGAGCTTCTGAGGTCCGGGAATTGTAAAAGTAAGATCGCGTCCTTTGAGGCTTGCTTCTATCCCACGGCTCTTGGGCCTGATGAGGAACGATTTGATATCTTCCGAAGCAGTTATTGTTATCGTAAGGGGACCCGAGCAGGAGAAACCTGCAACATTCAGATCTTCCATTTCGCGGCCACTGTATAGTTTGTATTCGAATGATTTCAACTTGCTGCCGATACGTTCAACCCACACCGGTTTATCATTTACTTTCACCGTAAAATCAGGACTGGTTATCAATCCGGGGGGAGCCGGGTATGTAACTAATGTTGTCGGGGTTTTGCATCCGGAAGCAAATAATGCAACCAGAAAAAACAGATAAGCTTTTTTTATAATTGTTGCCTTGAGATGTTTTATGACTATTTCTGACATATAGTTTCCGGTTTGATGATTATAACTCAAGATTCAAAATTCAAGATTCAAGATACGGGTTCTTGCAATGTTTCCCTAATTTCTTCCCGGCAGGGAATAAACAACAGATTTAATTTTACGTGCCCATTCCGGATGGGGCATTTCATTGGTAATTGAATTAAAAGAAATTGGTTTTCCAATTGTTAATGTAATTTCTGAATTTCTCTTTTTGTGCATTTCCCTGGGCAGAAGTATAATTTCAACTGACATTTTGATTCCCAAAAATTTTCTGAGGTTTGCAACCCGGTAAAAAAGATTTGAATTAGTGCCGCTTATATGAACCGGTATAATGTCGCGCTTAAACTGAACAGATTTTGTAATAAAGGTTTTCTGCCATTCCAGGTCGGAAACAACTCCTTTTTCTTTGCGCGAAACCAGACCTGCAGGAAAGATCATTATCTGAGTGTCTGATTCAAACAACTTATTGAATTTCTCAACAGTTTCCTTGGTGTTGGTGCCAAAAACATTAACTCCGAGTATTACAGGTTTCAGATGGGGGATATAATTGAAAAGCTGGTTCGAAGGAGAAATAACATCAGGAAAAAAACTGTGGATTGTACTCAGAAATGCGAGAGCATCAATTCCTCCCAGAGGGTGATTTGCTACAAATACGAATCTTCCTGATTCAGGAACATTGGAACTACCTTTGACTTCTATTTTTATATTCCAGTCTTTCAGTAAACCATTAATAAAAGGGACACCGGCTTTGTCGCGGTTTTTATGAATCACGTCGTTCATACAATCCTGATCTATAAGCTTTTCTATCATTCGGATCATGAACTTCGGAAGCGAACTTACAAACTTAGATTTGCTGCTTCTTATAGCTTTCTCAATATCAATAACCTTTACAACCTCATCCATTAAATCAACCCTTTCTTAGCTCGTAAATATAGAGATTAAATCTGCTCAAATCCAAATCATTCAACCACCTGAGTTGGTGGGTTGAAATTGACCGATGTGATAGACATTACTCAACAATTTCGGCATTATCAAACCTCTGTGATGACCTGAAGTTTACCCTTCCGGTTCTTACCCTGTTTGCTCCCTTTCCTCCAAAGAATCCCCAGCCTCCGCTGCCCAGAAGGAAACCAAGAGCATAGAGTCCTCCATTATTATTCTGAGCATACATTGTTATGTTTTCACTGAAAAGCATCCCTATAAAATCGAACGGAGCTATAAATCCATGCCATAAGCCACCTAAAAAGCCGTATTTATGTCCGGTGAGACATAATTCAACAGCTTCATTGTTGGCACAACCTGTAAGGATAACTACTGAAAGGAGCAGCAATGATAACAGATACTTGTGTGAGGGGAGATTTTTCATTTTATACTATATTAAATTTACATGCAATAAATTACATCAGCAGAAAAGTGACATTTCCACAGCCTGGCCCGAAATTTTTTTCTCATGATCGAGCAGCCATCTTTTGCGTTTAAGCCCGCCTCCATACCCTGTTAGGCTTCCATCCGAACCTATTACCCTGTGGCATGGAATTATGATCGAGATCCTATTCATTCCATTGGCGTTAGCTACAGCCCTTATGGATTCAGGTCTGCCTATTGCAAGAGCTTGCTGCAAGTATGAACGGGTGGTGCCATACTGAATATTCTGAAGCTCTTTCCAAACATCCTGCTGGAATTTTGAACCTGGTGTGACAAGCGGAAGGCTGAAGATTTTTCTTCTTCCATTAAAATATTCCTTCAATTGTATCTTAAGTGTGATAATATGCTGATTTTCACCTTCCTGAAAAGTTGTACCGAGCAGCCTTTCCAGGTCCTTATATTCAGTCTTCAACGATTTTCTGTCAATGAATTCAAACAGACATATCCCTTCTTCTACCGCTCCGGCAATCATATCTCCCAACTCTGTTTCAATTTTTGATGTTATTATCACCGGTTGTTGTAATTATTCCTTTTTCCCCATAAAAATTGCTGCAATCATACCTGCAAGAAAAACCAATGTACCGCCTGCCACTGCAATTTTCTTCCTGTTCTTCTCATCCTGCGACATCTCATGCCATGGTTTTTGCTTTCTGTTTAACAACAGGTAAAGAACAAAGCTTAATACCCCAAGTGAAATTAAAATTAAAGTAATTCTTAACATATAAATAATTTTCGCTTTATTATAGACTAGTGTGAGAATCGACCTGTTGTTGACTTTATATATTTTATGTTCCTGAATCTCATGGCTGACCAGTCTTCGTCGATTGAAACCATCCTTATTCCATGAAGTCCGGAAGTATTCAGATCCTTCCATCCATGATCCCGGTCAAGATTGGATTTGAATTTCTTTGAAGTCTTCCTGGGATAACAGAACCAGAGAACTCCATCGGCCATTAGATTATGGACAACAATTGGTGTAAGATGTTCAACCTCAGAAATACTCTTTACGAAAAGGATAATAAAGCTATATGGGTAACGGGGATCTATGTCTGTGTCAATTACCACATCTTCAAGTTCCTCCGAAACTAAATCAAAAAAAGGCTGTTCAGTATTAATTACTGCTATTCTCTTCTGTCCCTTGTAGTTAAGCTTGGTAAATAAAGTACCCATACCTGAATATATTTGGTTGCTAAATTAGTAAAAAATTGAAATACCGGATAAATGTATTATCTTTGACGAATCAAAAAAATGGGGTGCCTTATAATTACGGGCTGAGATCATACCCTTTAAACCTGATCCGGATAATGCCGGCGGAGGGAAAAAAGACAAAATTCAGCCACATATATAACATCCTCATTTTCATGGTTTAAATGTTATTTTATTAAATCACGTTATGAGAAAAATATTTAATTGCTTCGTGCTATTATCTTTATATCTGGGTTTGCAAGCCTTTGGGATTCAGGATGAAGGATCTGTTATCCGGGGTAAGGTGACTGATACAAGTGGTAATCTCTTGCCGGGTACTGCAATCACAATTGAAAGCACTTCTCTCGGAGTGCTCACAGATGAAGAGGGATCTTATATTTTTAATGGTCTGAGAGATGGCAGTTACAGGCTGAGGTTTTCTTTCATAGGTTATGAAACCCGCATTATTAAAGTAGAATTAAAAGGTGAGTCAATTGTGGATGTTGCATTAACAGCCAAACCCGTTGAGACCGGAGAAGTTTTTGTCAACGCTACCAGGGCAGGTGAACATGCACCATTTACATATTCCACCATTGATAATGAGCTATTAAGGAAGCAGAATACCGGACATGATCTTCCGTTCTTACTGAGCCTCACCCCATCTCTTGTTGAATCTTCTGAGGCTGGCAATGGGATAGGATATACAAGCCAGCGGATTCGCGGAACCGATGGAAGCAGGATTAATGTTACAATAGATGGAATTCCTCTTAATGATCCCGAATCGCAGCAGGTTTTCTGGGTAGACCTGCCTGACCTGGCGGCTTCGGCAGAAAATATTCAGATCCAGAGAGGAGTAGGAACTTCCTCAAACGGCGCCGGTGCTTTCGGTGCCACAATCAGCATTGAAACAGCGAATCCGGGAAATGAACCATCGGCTGAGGTAAATTCAGCAGCCGGATCCTTTAGTACATTCAAGAACATGGTATCAGCCTCCACAGGTCTGCTTGCCGATAAATTTGCCTTCAACATGAGGTATTCAGATATAAAAAGCGATGGATTTATTGAACGTACAGGTTCCGATCACCGGTCAGCATTTATCAGCGGCATCTATATCACTGAAAAATCGCGATTGAAAGCAAATGTAATTCTGGGAGAGGAACATACAGGAATAGGATGGTGGGGTGTGCCAAAAGAGATGCTTGCAATTGACAGGAGATACAATCCGGCAGGTGAATATACCGATGCAAACGGGTTAACTCAATACTATGATAATGAGAGTGATAACTATACACAAAACCACTATCAGCTGATCTACAGCAGGAAAATTAATGATTTTTTTTCATTGAATTCTGCCCTGCATTATACTATGGGAAAAGGTTATTATGAGGAATTCAGGGAAGACCAGACTCTGGCTGATTATGGGCTGCCTTCTGTTAATCTGGGCGACACTGCAATTACAGAAACAGATCTCATCAGGAGGAAGTGGCTGTCTAATGACTTTTACGGTATTGTATATTCACTAAAGTATAAAAAAGACAGGCTTGAGGCTATTGCAGGCGGTGGTTTGAATACCTATATTGGTGATCACTATGGAAAAATTATCTGGATGGAGAATGCAGGTACTATTGATAAAGATTACCAATGGTATTTTAATAGTTCAACAAAATCGGAAATGAGCTTTTATGGCAAGGTTAATTATACATTGTCAGACCTGGTTTCTGTGTTTGGAGACCTTCAGTACAGGTACATCAGTTATAAAATGAAGGGCATTGATGATGATCTCAAAGATCTGAGCCAAACACACAGTTTTGGATTTTTTAATCCTAAAACCGGAGTATTTTTCTCAATAAACAATAACCAGGATGCATATATTTCATTCTCAATGGCCAATCGTGAGCCTTCCCGTGCTGATTTCAAGGAAGCTTCAGGCGATCTCACTGCAACTCCGAAGCCTGAAACACTCTACGATTTCGAAACCGGATACAAACTGAGATCCGGCAAAAGCGCATTCGGCGTGAACTTATACTGGATGATATATAAGGACCAGCTTGTTCCAACAGGTGAATTGAGCGACGTCGGTTATTCAATAAGTACAAATGTGGATAAAAGCTACCGTATGGGCATCGAGCTTACTGCAGGATTAAAGCCGGCGGACTTCATTGACTGGAATCTGAATCTGACACTGAGCAGGAATAAAATAAAGGATTTTACAGAATACTTCATTGATTACAACACAACAGACTGGTCTGAGGTGTATTCAAGCAAAAACCTCGGAGAAGTTGATATTGCCTATTCACCATCAGTTATAAGCTCAAGTGACCTTGCATTCAGAATATTGCCACGGCTTAACTTCCACCTTATAAGCAAGTACGTCGGAAAGCAGTATTTTGATAATACCCGAAGCAATGAAAGGATGATCGATCCTTATCTGATCAATAACATTCGGCTTGATTTTGAACCTGTTCTCAAAAAACTTAAAGGATTGGAACTCCAGCTTCTGGTAAACAATATTTTAAATGAAAAATATGAAAGTAATGCATACGGGGGTAACTGGTATGAGGATGGCATAGAGAAAACCTGGTCGTATTATTTTCCTCAGGCGGGTACTAATATGATGTTCAGAGCGGGATTAAGATTTTGATGATATACACCTGGCTATCAAATAATTATCTGGAAGTTTTCGGTGCTGTTGCCGGAATAATCTATGTTTTTCTGGAAATCAGGCAGAACTTATGGCTATGGCCGGTAGGGATTATAACCTCTGCTGTTTATATATCTGTATTCTTTACCGGTAAGCTTTATGCCGATATGAGCCTGCAGGGATATTACCTTATAATAAGTGTGCTTGGATGGTATTGGTGGGTAAGGAATAGAAAGGGAGAAGGGGAGAAGAGGAGAAAGGGAGAAGAGGAGAAAGGGGTAGAAGGGGAGAATGGAAATATGAAGGGAGAGCTTAAGGTAACAAGACTTAAATTAAGGACCGGTATCATTCTTTCGCTGGTTTTTGTACTTTTATATTTAATAATGTGGTTCGTGCTTTCACGTTACACGGATTCACCTGTACCGGGATGGGATTCATTTATTACATCGGCGTCAATTATCGCAACATGGATGCTTGCCCGGAAGATTTATGAACACTGGATATTATGGATAATAGTAAATTTTGTGGCAGCTTTCCTGTTTCTCACGCGTGGCCTGTATCCAACAGTGATCCTCTATATTGTATATGGAATAATGTCATTTGCAGGGCTTAGAGCATGGAAAAAAACAATATCAAATGAATAATCCTATGATGATTATGCAAAAAGAAGATACTGAAACAATCATCCTTGCTGATGGAGCATTTCCTAGGCATGAGATCCCCCTGGGTTATCTTTCAAGAGCAAAACAGATTGTTTGTTGTGATGGAAGTGTAAAGAACCTTCTTGCTGCAGGTTATACACCCTTTGCCATTGTAGGGGACATGGATTCACTCAGCGAAGAAATTACTGAAAAATATAAGGACAGGCTGTTCCGTGACGACGATCAGGAAACTAATGACCTTACAAAATCTGTCTTATGGTGCTCAAGAGAAGGGTACGATGATCTGGTAATTGTCGGAGCAACGGGAAAGCGTGAAGATCATACCATAGGCAATATCTCATTGCTTGCCGATTATGCAAAGGTGGCTAAGGTTATGATGGTTACTGATGCAGGTATTCTTCTGCCCTTCCACAAATGTACCCCGATCGAAACATTTGCAGGTCAGCAGGTTTCAATTTTTTCTTTCGACAATCGGATGGAAATCACCTCGAAAGGCTTGAAGTATCCTCTGGTAAAAAAGAAATTAACCAGATGGTGGGAAGCAACCCTGAATGAAGCTGTTGGAAATAGAATTGAACTTGATTTTGCCGGAGGACCGGTTGTTGTATTTCTTAAATTCATGGAATCATAAAAATATGATCCTCTCCTTATTTCCTTAAGAGATTTATCAGATGAACCCTGCTTCTCACATTCGTTTTTATATATATACGATGTGTGTGATCTTTAACTGTCTGCAGGCTTATAAAAAGTTTTTCCGATATTTCCTTGTTGCTCAGTCCATTGAAGATCTCCCTTATGATTTCTGATTCTCTTGGCGAGACATCAAACTTTTTACAAAATTCCTCAAATGACATATCCTTAACCATACTGGTATCGAATAAGGTCAGCAAAGTGCCGTAGGTGAAGTATAAGGGGATGAAAGTATGTCCGGCGAAAAAAGCAAATATGAATATCAAAGCTATAAAAGCCTGATCTTTATAGAAGACAAGCGGCAGGCATTGCAATACAGCTATTAAAAACACACCTGAAGAAACTATTTTTCTGTCGTAATCATGAATAACAGGTCTTTCCTTTCCCGGAATTCTTATCAGGATTGATGCAATAAGTGAGAAAAGAAAATGCATTATAATAAAATAATTCTTTATCATCGATGCAGGTTTTACTCCAATGTTTTTTGCTATAAAGTACCCTACAAATGTTATAATTCCGAAATTGATCAGGAGAAACAGAAAAATATGCCAGCTGTTATTCTTTCTTCCTGATATATCATTTGAAAAACGCAGAAGCATCAGCCATGCAAAAACCAGGAATGGCAATCCAAGCAGCATTGCAATATCAGAGAACCGTGTTACAAGCTCAGGAGCAACATATCCGGGCAGGAAAGCATTGATGACAACTTGTCCCCAGATTCCGTAAAAACCGAAAGTGAATATGAAAGCCTGATAATATAATAATGTTGAAATTACATCGTGCCTGTATTTGCTCCGAAGCCTCGAGGAAAGAACAATGCTCCCTGCAGCCAGGGCAACAGATACAATGAATACCAGGTGGACGATAATACGCAACATTTTATAAAGGTATGAAAATGACCTTATAAAAGTAACCACTACTTAAGTATTGCACTACATACTTTAGTAGGAAAAATTTAAAACACTACCATAGTATGCAGTCCGGGAAAAAATTGCATCATAAATTTGCTTCATGATTGTTCACAGATATTTTTAACAATAAAGTAAATCAATAGTTATGGAAACGAGTAATGAATACAAACTGGTTCCGGGTATAGGAAACAGCTTCGGAACGGGATGGAAGGTAATGACGGATAATTTTCTCAGGCTTTTCCTGGTAATAGTTGTCCTTGCAATCGTAACTTCTCCCTTTAAAATTTTTAATTTTCACTTTGATGCTTCAGACCTGCACAACCTGCCATATGATCTTGGATATAATATGGGAGATAACCTGAGCAAGTTTGTTTCCATTGGAGTACTTGGTGCTTTTGCTGCATTTGCAGGTTTTCTGGCTGTGCTTTATTCATTCCTGGTAGCACCTGTATTCAATTATGGGGGTGATATGATTTTTGTCCAGACTGTACGAAGGATAAAGCCTGATTTTGGATTGCTTATCAAAGGTTTTATGGAAAATTACCTGACTATTGTCCTGGCAAATCTCCTGGTTGTTGCACTGGTGGTAATCGGACTGTTTGCCCTGATCATCCCGGGTATTATAATAGCCGTCAGGCTTGTATTTGTCTCATACATTATAATGGATAAAAAGCTTGATCCGATTGAATCAGTCGAATTGAGCTGGAAGCTTACAAAAGGACATGGATGGAAGATATTTTTCATGGGCATCGTATCTTTCTTCATAATAATATTCGGATTGATAATGCTTATCATCGGGATTTTTCCGGCGCTGATGTGGGTGTCAAGCTCATTTGCATCTCTTTATGAATCAGTTCTGAGGGAAAAAGAACCTGCTGTTGACATTGTAGCAATATAGGAAAGTTAAATCTCAGAAAATCCAAATCCTTTAGAGCAATAATTCCTCCACTCTCATCAATTCTTGATGGGAGTGGATTTTATTTTGAAATCAAATTGTCTATAAAGAAAAAAAATCTATAACTTTATCTTTTAATCCTAAATTTTTAAATATGAAAACCAGATTCTTTTTTCTGTTGTTCACCTTATTGTTAATCGTGTCTGCAACAACTTCCGGCCAGGGCGGATATATCCTCAGAAGGGCCATAAACAGACAGGTTGAGCGGGAAATAGATACTGTACTCGATAAAAAGGTACAGGAAGAAAAAAATAATGCCCGGGAAAGGGAAAAGCTTGAACAGCAGAATGCGGCCAAGGAAGAAACTGATTCTGAAGAAACAAGTGAAGAAACCTCCGATGGAGCACAACCTCAGGGTGGAATGGATCTTGGCGGATTATTTGGAAATAAAGTTGATCTGAAATATAATGATAAGTATGATTTTGCATCGAGGCTTTATATGCAGGCTGAAACTTATGATAAGAAAGATGTCACAAAAATGGACATGTATATGTATTATAGCTCTGCCACTCCGAATGTAGGTATTGAGACCAAATCAATTACTTCTGAAAGCGGGGAAGAAGTACCCGTAGCTTCATCAATGGTAATGGACGGTGAGAATAAATGTTTCATAATCCTCACCGATATCAATGGAACAAAAATGGGAATGATATCTGCAATACCTGATGAAAATGCTGTGGAGACGGACAAGAATGGCAAACCTGTGAAGAAGACTCCGCCTACCGTTACCAAAACCGGAAACACAAAAATGATTGCCGGATATAAATGCGATGAATATTCGTATAAGGATCCCGATGCAAAAACAACTGGTAAGTTATGGCATTCGAAGGATGCAGATCTGAAGATCGACAGGAGAAGTTGGTCAAAAGCCGGAATGCCCGATTACTATGGTTACCCGGGTTTTAAGGAAGGTCTGATACTGGCGTCAGAAGTTTATGATGAAAAAGGTAAAATCCAATCCAGATCTGAAACCAAAGAGATTAATCCCAATTTCCCGCATTCGATTACCGTTAAGGGATATTCGCTAAGGCAGATGAATTTGAATCAGAAGTAAAGGCAGTCTGGCTCAATTCTGCAGCCTCTTCAGCTTTGCAAATCTCAGCAGAAGCTTTTTGCTTCCGTTCTTTTCGAAATCGACCGTTGCAGTTGTATTCGGTAATTGACCTTCAATTGATTTTATAACCCCGTTTCCAAACCTTTCATGCTGTACCACGTCACCCACTGAGAGTAAAATTACATCACTTGCAGCAAAATTTCCACTGTGAACTGAAGATGTTTCCGGTTTAATGATCTTATTAAACTTACCATTAGCCGGATAGATCTGAACTGATTCATTAATTGCAGGTCTGACAGAAGGACCTGATCTTGAGGGGAAGGGTTTTCCACCTGTCTGTGGATAATTGAGAAACTTCTGATCCATTTCCTTAAGAAACCGGCTGGGGCTGCATCTTTCCAGGTTACCCCACTTATATCTGTTCAGTGCATAGCTGAGGGTGACCTGTTTTTCCGCCCTTGTAACAGCCACATAGAAAAGTCGTCTTTCTTCTTCAAGCTCCCGCGCACTGCCTGATGACATAGGCGATGGAAATAGAGTATCTTCCATACCAACTATATATATGTGTTTGAATTCGAGTCCCTTAGCAGAATGCATAGTCATTAGAGTGACCCTATTCCTGTCTTCTTCGTTCTCGGTATCCTGATCGGTTAATAATGCAACATTGGCCATATAGTCTCCCAATGCAGCAGGCTCACCATTAGTTTCTGCTGCCTCCGAAAATTCCTTTATTGCATTGAGCAATTCCTCAAGGTTTTCAATCCTGCTTACTTCCTCAGGTGAATTACCCGCCTTCAGATCTCTCATTATTCCTGATACAAGGGCTATTTCACGTGCTTTTGTGAAAGCATCAGTCGTATCGGCATTCAGTCTCAGGGTATTTATTACTTCAACGTACATTGTTAATTTTTTAACAGTACCGGAGTTGAAGTGTGAAATATGCTTTCCTGCTTCAGTCAGAATATTCCATGCCGGAACCTTAAAATTCTCAGACAGCTCAAATATTTTTGCGATCGTTGTATCGCCTATTCCTCTTTTCGGATAATTTATTGACCTCTTGAGAGCTTCCTCGTCTTCAGGATTGATGACCATCCTGAAATATGAAAGTATGTCCTTTATCTCTTTGCGTTCGTAAAAGGATAATCCCCCATAGATTTTGTACGGAACATTTTTTCTTCGAAGGGTCTCTTCAAAAATCCTCGACTGCGCATTTGTCCTGTATAGAATAGCAAAGTCGCACCAGTTCAGCTGTTGTGCAAGCTTCTTATCAAAAATATCTGATGTTACATTAAAGCCTTCTTCCGAATCGGTCATTGCCTGGAATACCTGGATATTTTCCCCGGCTTCATTCATTGAATAAACCTTCTTTTGAATCTGTCCCTCATTATTGGCAATGATCGTGTTTGCTGCATTTACAATGGTCTGGGTAGACCTGTAATTCTGCTCAAGCTTGAAAAGCTGGTAATCGGGATAATCATTTTTGAATTCAAGAATATTTTCAATTCTTGCACCCCTGAATGAATAGATGCTCTGGGCATCGTCTCCCACCACGCATATATTATGGTGTTCAGATGCAAGCTTCTTCACTATCAGGTATTGTGAATAATTTGTGTCCTGATACTCGTCAACCAGTAAGTATCCGAATCTTTTCTGGTATGATGCCAGTATGTCGGGGAAATCCCTGAATAAAATATTCGTGTTAAGCAAAAGATCGTCAAAATCCATCGCATTTGCTTTGAAACATCGGGAGGCATACATTTTATACACATCGGCAAGCAAAGGCATGCGGCTGGCCTTGTCATATTCCTGCATATGACCATCGGAAGCATACATGCTTGATGTAACCAGGCTGTTCTTTGCTGAAGAAATCCTCGATGCAATTGCACCGGGTTTATATAAATTGTCATCAAGGCTCATTTCCCTGATGATGCTTCTGATCAGGCTTTTCGAATCGGAGGAATCATAAATTGTAAAATTCGGTTTGTATCCAAGCTTGCTGCCTTCCATCCTCAGGATCTTTGCAAAAATTGAATGAAATGTGCCCATCCAGAGGCGTCTTGAAATTTCAGGACCAACAATACGGGTGATCCTTTCTCTCATTTCCTTTGCAGCTTTATTCGTGAAAGTCAATGAAAGTATTTTGCCGGCCGGAACTTCTTTCTGAAGAAGATGAACTATTCGGTAGGTGAGCACCCTGGTCTTTCCTGCACCCGCTCCGGCAATAACAAGGGATGGGCCTTCCGTATTTATAACAGCTTGCTTCTGAGATTCATTCAGATCGTCCAGGTAGTTGGTTGTCATTATTATATTCGAATTACAGCGTACAGGATCGGGCAAATTTAATAATATCGGCAGTAATGACATATAATAATCTGAAATTGGATTGATTATTTATTAACACGAACATGAAGGCAGTAGTAGTTAAAAAACGGATTTGAAGTTGAAAATGCGAATTTGATAAATGTTGAGGCGGAAATTTGCACGGCCCAACGATTGTAAATCTGTATATTTGTATTATCCACCACAAATAATTGCATCATGAAACGATTTGGCCAGATAATTAAGATCCGTCCCGAACATTTCGAACGGTATAAAAGATACCATGCTGAAGTATGGACTGAGGTTCTCGAACAAATTAAGAAAAGCAATATCGGAAACTATTCCATCTTCAATAGAAACGGACTCTTATACGCATATTTTGAATATACCGGAACAGATTTCGCCACTGATATGGGCAGGATGGCAGCTGATCCGAAGACACAGGAATGGTGGGCTGTTATGGAGCCAATGCAGAAACCTTTAGCTGATAGGAAGGCAGGAGAATGGTGGGCAGATATGGAAGAGGTTTTTCATCTCGACTGAAATAATTACCCTTAATTTATTATACTTGCATAAAATTATAACAAAGCGATTAAGCTTTCGTTTTTGTTATTTAGATCAATAGCTTGTGCGTTATTTATTAATAATTATTGCGCTTCTGTGTTCTGTACTATTGCAGGCACAATTAACTGCTCCGGGAGCCAGAGCGGTCAGAGTTACATCTTATCCGTCGGCTCCGACTGTTAAAGATCCTGTTTTTTTTTACTGCAACATAAATGGCACAGAGCGTGGTACCCTGACAGCATCATCCAGGGATACCGCAGTAAGGAATTTCACCTGGTCAGGGTGGAACACTACAGACAACAGCTTCAGCATTCCATTATCTTCAGAAACCGGAGTTCTTAACTCTACTGTAAGCGGGCTGACGGAAGGAGGATATAAAGTTGATATCGACAATGCCGGAATTTATGATACCACACTCGTGGGCTGGATCTTTTTTGACAGACCACCAGTCGCAGGTGCATCATTGCAGCAGCAGTTGTGCTACAGGGTAGCTCTTAACGGAGACACAGCAGCGACAGTACGCAGATTTCTCTATCAGGATATTAACAACGGAGCTCTGTTATCATTAAAAAATGAGATCAGATTTTTGTGGTCATCCGATCCTGTTTCATCAATTCCGGAACCGGATCTGAGGTTAGACCCCATAACATACAATCCTCCCCTGGAGGATGTTACATATACATTGACTGTCAATAGTCTGGGATGTGTAAGCGAAGCATCCTTCCCATACGAATCAATACATGTAAAAGCCGATTTCACAGCCGAGCCAATAACCGGAGAAGCTCCGCTGGAGGTTGTAATCACTGATAAATCAATGAGAGGAGAAAAATATACCTGGGAATTTGGTGACAGCAAGGATAGCATTTCCTATGAACAAAATCCACCTCCCCATATATATTATAAACCGGGTGAATACTATATCAAGCTTACTGTTGAAAGTGCCTTGCATTGCATCGATTCAATGAAGTCTGAAAAAATTGTGGTTGACGAATCGGATTTGGAGATCCCGAATGTCTTTTCACCTGATGGGGACGGAATCAACGATAATTTCATGGTTCGGTCTGTATCCCTGAGGGCTATCAATGTTGAGATTTTCAGCCAGAGTGGTATAAAGGTTTATAGTTTCTATGGCAATGGCGAAAAGCTGAGAGCATGGGAAGGGTGGGATGGAACCATTAATTCTTCATCAAGAAAGGCGAGTCCCGGTATTTATTTTTATATGATCCGGGCCTATGGCTGGGATGATGTTTCGTATAATTCAAAGGAACAGAAGGGATTTGTATATCTGTATAGATAATGGCGCGTTTATTGCATTCGCCCAGCCTGTGTAGAAAAAAATTTGCCGGAATGTTTGATAACCAGCTTTAAACCTCTTCTCATATAGTTATCTTCCTTTTCCTTGCATCAACTTCCCATTGTCCTGTTACTTTATTATCGTTGGCAATGTTGACTGTATTATACCGGTCAACAGTCGGACAAATATGCCATGGCAGGCAATACAATGGATCTCCGATAAGGTGTTTTTCAGATTCCGGGGTTGAAATAACCATATGTTCCTCATTATGAGCAACTATCTTATAGTCGTCCATTTCCAGAATCTTTACTCTGGGCTGGGGCATTTCAGAAGCAACTGCCTTGGTGCCAAGGTCAAGGCAGAGCAGATCCTTTCCCGGTTTGCTGATTATCCGTGTTAACAGAACAGCTGCATGCAGAAAGTCAAGATCTGCAAATGAGCTGCTGTACCCATAGTCCATAAGGAGGATTGTACCGGGACTTGTTTCTACCCCTTCCCGGGTTGAATGAATGGGAAATGTCGGGGATCCTCCGGCAATAACATTTACCCGGGGAATATTCGAAGTTTTAATATCTTCAATCATTTGGGTCACCATCTGGTAAGCATCATCGCATTTTTTCCTTCGGAGTGAAGGATCCTTCTCAAGTATGTGTCCGTCATATACATGGAGACCTTCAGCATTCATCATTGGCATGGAGGCCAGGGTATTGTATAACAGAACTGCTTTCTCTCCCGGGATTATTCCTGTGCGGTTCATGCCATTATTAATATCAATCCAGACATGTGCTTCGAT
>JBBQJD010000051.1:0-26936 GCA_038325595.1 Bacteroidales bacterium
ATTTCCTCAGGATGGTGGGCATAATCATCCACGTAGGCAAGTCCGGGCAGGTTCAGCCTGATATCAAATCTCCTCCTTACGCCACTGAAAGTTATCATTGCCTTCCTGATCTCCCCGATAGTAGCACCACAGAACATTGCAATGGCCATGGCTGCAGTAATATTTTCAATATTGATTATACCAGGAAATGCAAAATGCATATTTTCAAAGGTCTCTGATGGGGTACTGAAATTGAAAATATAATGCTCATTTTTGCTTTGAATATCGAATGTCCTGTAATCTGATCCTTGTTCAAAACCGTAAGTAAAGCAACTTACCCCTTCGGGTACAATAATATCTGCACGTATTCTTTTATTTACCAGCAGAGTTCCGCCCTTTTTTATTTTTCTGCAGAATTCATTATAAGCTTCTACCATTGTTTTCCGGTCACCATAAATATCAAGATGATCTGCATCAAGTGCCGTAATGATGGCCATATGTGGTTTAAGACGAAGAAAGGAACGGTCGAATTCATCTGCTTCAATGACAGTATAACGTCCGGCGCCTGTCAGGAGGTTTGTATCATAATTCTTCGAGATGCCTCCCAGGAAAGCCGAACAATCAACATGCGATTGCTTAAGCAGATGTGCAATCATTGTTGAGACCGTAGTTTTACCATGAGTTCCGGCCACTGCAAGTGTATCTGTTCTGTCAGATATTTCACCAAGGATCTCCGATCTCTTAAGAATCCGGTAAGGTCCATTCCTGAACCAGGAAAGAATCTTATTCTCAGCAGGAATAGCAGGGGTGTACACAATGAGAACCCTTTCAGCATTCTTTGCATTCTTGTAAAGCTCAGGTAAAATACCGGGATTATCTTCAAAGGTAATTTTACATCCTTCTCCGGTCAGCCTGTCAGTTATCCTGCTTTGATTCCTGTCATATCCTCCAATTGAATAACCGCCCCTGGCAAAGTAAAGTGCGAGGGCACTCATACCAATGCCTCCGATACCGATAAAATATATCCCCTCTATATTTTTGAAGTCAATCATTTTCCTGCAAGCTTTAGTACTTCTTCAGCAATTCTTATATCGGCATCCCTGTCAGCCATTTTTAGTATATTTTCAGAAAGACTTTGCCGTCTGGCTCTATTGGCGATCAGCTCAATTGCTTCATCAATAAGTATATCACCGGCATGATTATCAGGTATTAACACTGCTGCTTCCTTTGTTGATAATGCCTCCGCATTCCTGGTCTGATGATCTTCCGCCACATTCGGTGAAGGAATAAGTATAACAGGTTTCCCTACCAGGCAAAGCTCTGAAATAGTTCCGGCGCCCGCGCGTGAAATGATAATATCTGCAGCAGCATATGCGTAGTCCATCCGGTTAATAAACCCATGAACCGTAATGTTTTCAGTGAATGAAAGAGAAACAAGAGCTTTTAAATTTTCATAATATAGCTTACCTGTCTGCCACAGCCACTGGGTATCAGAATCCTTAAGCTTATGAATATTCCGGGAAAGACTCTTATTTATGCTGCCTGCACCAAGCGAACCTCCAAGGACAAGGATAACGGGAAGCTCTTTTTTCAAGCCAAAAAATGAACGTGCTTCAGTTCTTATTTTTTCCAGATCATCGAAGTTCTGCCTGACCGGATTTCCTGTTTTAATAATTTTTCCGGCAGGAAAATACTTTTCCATTCCATCGTATGCAACACAGATGACAGAAGCCCTTTTCGCGAGTATTTTGTTTGTTACACCTGCATAACTGTTTTGTTCCTGAATGAGCGTTGGTATGCCCATTACACCGGCCTGCCTTAGAACCGGACCGCTGGCATAACCACCGACGCCAACTACAACATCAGGCTTAAATTCATTTATTACTTTCTTTGCCTTTCTGAGGCTTTTCATTAGTTTTATAAGCACAGCGATGTTTTGGAATGTGAACCTTCTTTGTATTCCGGCTACCGGTAAACCGACTATTTTATAGCCTGCTGCAGGGATCTTTTCCATCTCCATTCTACCTTCTGCTCCAACAAACAGGATCTCTGTTTCGGGATCAATTCTTTTCAGGGCATTGGCAATGGAAATAGCAGGGAAGATATGCCCTCCCGTGCCGCCGCCGCTGATTATGATCCTATAATGTTTTTGCTGGTTCATAAATTTTTTCTCCTTCATCTGTAACATCGTCCTCAGGAAGCTCTTCATTCTTTATCTTAGCATTCACTACCCTGCTGACACTTAGTACAGCGCCAATTGAAAAACTCATCATCAGTACAGAAGTTCTGCCCCAGCTAACCATGGGTAATGTTTGTCCTGTTACCGGAAACAGACCAACTGCAACAAGCATATTCAGCATTGCCTGAATCATGATCATCACAATCAGTCCCATTACAAGGAAAGCCTGGAAGGCTGTCTCACATTTTTTTGCGATAGTTATTCCCCTGAATAACAATATCATATAAGCCAATATAAGTGGAATGGCTCCAAACAGCAAACCGTATTCCTCAATAATAATTGCGAAAATAAAATCGGAATTTGACTGAGGCAGCATATTCCTCTGGGTACTTTTGCCCGGAGCCTTGCCAAACAATCCGCCTGTTGAAATAGCTATTTTAGCCTGGTTCGACTGATAATCTCCATCTGTCTCATCGGCTTTACCTGAAAAATAATTTTCTATCCTGTTCTTCCAGACCTCCACCCTGTTGGTTTTCGAAACTGCTGAAAGAATCATTGCAAAAAGGATTACACCGACCACACCCATCCCTGCATATGCCAGTAGAAATCTCACGGGCACTCTTCCTATAAACATGATTATCATGCTCATGCCGAAAATCATCAGCGCCGTGGAAAGGTTTTCAGGCAATATCAGGCCGCAAATTATTGCTACAGGAAAAAGCAATTGCCTGGTCACAAGCATGAAGTTATTCAATTCGTTCTGATATTTGGCCAGCGATCGTGCAAGATAAAGTACCAATGCCACCTTGGCTACATCGGAGGTCTGAAGCCTGAACCCTGTGCCAGGAATCAATAGCCAGCGTGTTGCTTCATTCACCCTCGAACCAAAGGCATATGTAAGTATCAATAATATTACAGCACCGATAAGTATTAATCCTGCCATCGAGAAATATATCCTGTATGGCAGATAATGCACAACTACTATAATTATAAGGCTTAATACCAGCATAAAGAACTGGCTTCTGAGAAAATAGGTTGTATTGCCCTCGTATTTCATAAAGGCAACGCCAACTGAAGAACTGTAAACGGCTAGCAGTGAATAGAACATAAAAAGAGCTACAAGGCCCCATATCGCCTTGTCCCCTTTGAATGTTTTTGCCAGCCAGCCTTGTTGCATTACCCGGATTATTATAAATTTCTTACTGCTTCCTTGAATTTCCTGCCCCTGTCTTCATAATTTTTGAACAGATCAAAGCTTGCACAGGCAGGTGACAGTAATACTGTTTCACCTTTTCTTGCAAGATAGTATGAAGACCGCACAGCCTCTTCCATTGAGCTTGTTTCCACAATTGTCTGTACTTTGTCCTTAAAAGCCTCAATTATTTTTTTGTTATCTTTCCCAAGACAGACAATTGCTTTCACTTTTTTCTTCACTACAGGAAAAAGCTCTGAGTAATCATTACCCTTGTCCACACCTCCTACAATCCAGACCAGCTTATTTTCCATACATTCAATGGCATACCAGGTTGAATTGACGTTGGTGGCTTTTGAATCATTGATAAAGTCTATACCACAGACAGTTATAACAGGTTCAAGCCTGTGTTCAACTCCCTGAAAATCTGCAAGACTTTCCCTTATTACCTCCTTGCGGATATTAAGTACTTTCCCGGCAATCGCTGCTGCCATGGAGTTGTAAACATTGTGTCGGCCTTTAAGAGCCAGTTCATGAATGGTCATAAGGTTGGTTTTATTTAAGTAGTTAATTATCAGATTATCTTCTTCTATATAAGCTGTCATCCCTTCTTTTAGTTCATCAGAAAAAGGAAGGAGAGTTATATCATAATGTTTTTTGGAAAGCTCTTTCCTGATAACCGGGTCGCCATCCCAGTAAATCAGAAAATCAGATTTCGTCTGGTTTTGTGTTACCCTGAACTTCGAATCGATATAATTCTGGAATTCGTAACCGTATCTGTCGAGATGATCAGGAGTAATATTCATCAGAACAGCCACATCAGCCTTGAAATCAAACATTCCGTCGAGTTGAAAGCTGCTGAGCTCGATAACATAGTAATCATATGAACCTTCAGCAACCGCCATTGCAAAGCTGTTTCCTACATTCCCGGTCATCGCAGCTTTTTTCCCTGCCTTGTTCAGAATGTGGTAAATCAGATTTGTAACAGTCGTCTTGCCATTGCTTCCGGTGATGCAAATCTTCATCCCGGTTGCATACCTTCCTGCGAATTCAATTTCAGAAATAACAGGAATCTTCTTCTCGTGAAGCCTGACAATTATTGGTGCTTTTTCAGGTATCCCCGGACTTTTAATCACCTCATCTGCAGACATTATGATATCTTCCGAATGAGTGTTCTCCTCGAACCGGATATTATTTTTTACAAGTATTTCCCTGTAATTATCTTTTATCAATCCGTTCTCCGATACAAAAACATCGTATCCGTTCTTTTTTGCAAGAAGCGCTGAACCCGTACCACTTTCGCCTGCTCCCAGTATGACAATCTTCTTCCTCATATTACCTTATCTTTAATGTCACAATGCTGAATACAGCCAGTATTATCGCAACAATCCAGAACCGTGTTACAATTTTTGGTTCAGGATATCCTTTCTTCTGATAATGATGGTGGAGTGGTGACATAAGAAATATTCTCCTGCCCACACCATATTTTCTCTTCGTCCTTTTAAACCAGGCAACCTGCAGTACAACAGAGAGGTTCTCGACGAGAAATATCCCGCAAAGTATCGGTATCAACAGCTCTTTTCTGATAATAACAGCAAAGACTGCAATTATTCCTCCCAAGGCGAGACTTCCGGTATCACCCATGAATACCTGTGCAGGGAAAGAGTTGTACCACAGGAACCCAATGGTAGCACCTATGAATGCACTTGCAAAAATCACAAGTTCCTGAGAACCCGGTATGTACATAATATTCAGATACTGAGCATAGATAATATTACTGGACACATATGCAAGTATTCCAAGGGCACTTCCGATTATTGCAGAAGTACCGGTGGCAAGACCGTCGAGGCCGTCAGTCAGATTTGCTCCGTTTGAAACAGCGGTTACAATGAATATGACAATAATGACAAATACAATCCATGTCATTGGTTGCCTGATATCTTCACTGATGAATGATACCAGCCTTGAGTAGTCAAATTCATTATTCTTGACAAAGGGAATCGTTGTTTTTGTTGATTTTCTTTCCATTGAGATTTCACCCTGGGTAGCATACGAAGCATCCGAATCGAGCAATTCAATTCTTTCCCGTGATGAAAGATCCCTGATATTTACTTTTTCGACGATTATGACATCTTCGCTGAAAAAAAGTGTCAGTCCAACAATCAGACCCAGGCCAATCTGTCCGAAAATCTTGAAAATGCCGGCAAGTCCTTCTTTCTTCTTTTTAAATATCTTTATATAATCGTCAATAAAACCTATCAGACCAAGCCATACTGTTGTCAGCAGCATCAGAATCACATAGATGTTATCGAGCCTGGCAAACAAAACGGTTGGTATGACGATTGAAGCAAGGATTATTATTCCTCCCATTGAAGGAGTTCCTTTCTTCTGGTACTGACCCTCAAGTCCAAGATCCCGTACAACTTCTCCAACCTGCCTGAACTGAAGGGTTCTGATGATCCTTTTGCCTATGAGAAGCGATATGAAAAGGGAAGTGATAACTGCTGCTGCAGATCTTGAAGATATATAGTTGAAGATCCCCGCTCCCGGAATGTCAAACTGATCAAGATATTGAAATAAGTAGTAAAGCATTTTTTATCCTAATATTTCAGTGTTAAAGCATTTTTGAGCTCCTCCCTGTCATCGAAATGATGCTTCACGCCCATGATCTCCTGGTAAGTCTCATGACCTTTCCCGGCAACAAGAACCACATCTCCTTTTTCAGCAAGCATTACGGCTGTCCTGATTGCTTCTCTCCTGTCTGAGATCCGCAGTGTTTTTCTCTTTAGATCGGGTGTTATACCAACCTCCATATCATCAAGGATTTTCTCGGGATTTTCAGTCCTTGGATTATCGGATGTCAGAATGACCTTTGTACTTCCCTCTGCTGAAATTGCTGCCATTTTCGGACGCTTTGTACGGTCCCGGTCTCCGCCGGCCCCAACAACAGTAATAAGCCTGGCACCTCCGGCCCTTATTTTATTAATGGTATCTATCACATTCAACAGAGCATCGGGTGAATGAGCGTAATCAACTATTCCCGATATTCCGCTGTTTGATTTTACAACCTCAAGCCTTCCGGGCACGGATTGCAGATTGCTCAAAACTGTGAGTATCTCTTTTTTTGCTGCACCCAGAAGCTCTGATGCGCCATACACTGCAAGCAGGTTTGATGCATTAAAATCGCCAATGAACCTTGTCCACACCTCTTCTCCCTGGATTTTAAGTGACATTCCTTCAAATCCCTGCTCGATTATTTTACACCTGAAATCAGCCATTCCTCTAACAGAAAATGTGTAAGGAGCAGCTTTACAGTTCTGTAGCATCACCCTGCCATTCTTATCATCGATGTTAACAAGACCGAATGAACCGGCCGGCAATGCATCAAAAAATCTCTTCTTCGCAGCAAGATAGTTATCGAATGTTTTGTGATAATCGAGATGATCATGGGTAAGGTTAGTAAATATGCCACCCTGAAACCTCAGTCCTGCAATACGTTGCTGATCAGCTGAATGAGAGCTTACCTCCATAAATGCAAAGTCGCATCCCGCATTTACCATTTCAGCCAGCAACCGGTTCAGCTGAACAGGATCGGGAGTTGTATGAGTTGCAGGAAGCTCTTTTTCATTTATATAGTTACATACTGTTGAGAACAGACCGCATTTATACCCCAGCTGACGGAACATTCTGAAAAGCAGGGTTGCAATCGTTGTTTTGCCGTTCGTTCCGGTGACCCCGACAAGTCTGAGTGAAGAAGATGGGTTGCCAAAAAAGTTTGAAGCAGCCATTCCAAGAGCTTTTGCCGAATCCAACGTCTTTATCCAGCATAGCTTTCCATCGGGTTCTGCCGGAAGCTTCTCGCATATTATACCGGCAGCACCAGATTTGACAGCTGCATTTATGAAATCATGACCATCAATATTATAACCCTTTACAGCAACAAACAATGAGCCAGGTGTAACCTCCCGTGAATCAAAAACAATAGTGCTGATAGCAGTATTTATATCACCTATTATCGAAATAACTTCAATATCCTTTAATATTTTCTCAACTTTCATCATACTACATATTCATTTCAAGTGAAACTAGAGTGCCCTCATAATAGGGTGCACCATGTTCAGGTGATTGCCTTTTCACCCTTCCTTTCCCGTTGACTTTTACCCTTAATCCGGAATTTTCAAGAAGGTATATTGCATCACGAAGGCTCATTCCCCTTACATCAGGGACAAGTCCTTCCTGGAGCTTTACACCAGCTAGCCTGATGGTATCCCCGCTTTCACGAGTAGTCACCCATTCATCATCCGCAGTTCTCCTGTATCGTACATCAAGGTTTCCCAGCACCTCGTCGATATCGTCGCGCAAGCCGTTGCCAGCCTCAGGGGCAACAGGTTCCTTATCTTTGTCTGCGATAGTTTTATAGTCGCTGAAGAAGCTGGTTGAATAGACTTTATCCGATATCTCCCTGAATACTGATCCGGCCACCAGGTTGCCATAATACACTCCGTTTGAGGGAGCATTAACCACAACTATACATGAATAAAGCGGATTGTCTGCAGGAAAATAACCAACGAATGAGGCCTGATAAGAGATTCTGGAATTCAGCCTGTATCCCCGCTTATCTTTTGCTATCTGGGCGGTTCCCGTTTTCCCTGCAATTTTGTAATTCGCATTTTTCAGGTTTACTGCCGTTCCATGCTCCACCACCCCTTCCATCATCTTCCTGGCCTTTTGTACAGTTGAATGTGAAGCTATAGAATTGATAATAACTTCTGGTTCATAATTTTTAATCACGGACCCATTCCTCAGCACGGCAGTAACAAACCGGGGACGCATCATCCGCCCGTTATTTGCAACCGCATTATAGAAGGTGAGTATTTGCAAAGGTGTCATCTGAACTTCATAGCCATGCGACATCATCGGCAGAGAAAGACCCGACCAGAATTTATCGCCGGGATAACGGATCAGCGGTGTGCCCTCACCTTTTATCTGAAGATCGAGCTTCTCATTCAACTTCATCGCGTAGAGGCGGTTTACAAATTCCTTAGGCTTGTCCTTGTAGCATTCATATATTATTTTGGATGTGCCAACATTCGAAGATTTTTCAAAGACCTGCTTAACCGTGATCTTTCCATAACCTTCTTCTTTGGTATCCCTGATTACCTTATTGTAAAATTTCACATTCCCGGAGCCTGTATCAACTATATCACCGGTATCAATTACACCATCCTCGATGGCAGCCATGAGTGCCGGAAGCTTAAATGTAGAACCCGGTTCAGTACTTTCGCCAACAGCATAATTATAAGTTTCATGGTAATTGCCGTCACTCCCGACTTCCAGATTTGCAATTGCCTTAATATCACCTGTTTCCACTTCCATCAGAATAGCACAACCGTGGTGGGCATTATGCTTCAGGAGTTGATTTTTCAGAGCCGTAGCAGCAACATCCTGAAGATCGATATCCAATGTAGTTACAACATCGTTCCCGTTTTTTGAAGGAACACTCTGGGCATTTTCAACAGGGATCCAGTCGCCTCCGGTGAGCCTTTGCTTAATCACAATACCATCCTTGCCTGCAAGATCCTTGTCAAATGCTCCTTCCACGCCCACTTCATTGCCTTCACTGCCAAGATTCAGGTATCCTATTGTACGGGCAGCAAGATCGCTGTTAGGGAGTATTCTTCTGTTCTCAGCGACTGCCACCATACCGCCTTTGTACTGTCCTTCCCTGAAAACAGGCAGTTCTTTTAACCTTTTCAGAGTCTCATAATTAACCTTTCTTTTTATCAGAAAATAACGGTCTCCTTTTCTTCTGGCTTCGGTTATTGCTGATTTCCAGCCTGCTGCAGATCTTTCACCCACCAAACGCGACAATCCTGCTGATAATCCATTGATCCCGTTTGACCAGGTAGAACCTGCCATACCCGTGCTCCTTGTGTCCATATAAATTGTATAGTATGGAACCGAGCTTGCAAGAAGACGTCCGTCATTTGCGAGAATGTCGCCTCTGCTTGCCGGCATTGCAGCTGTTCTGAAGACGTATTTCTCACTCATGTCTTCCCATTTGCCATGTTGCACATACTGAAGTATGAGTATGCGGACAAGGAGAATAACTGACAATACGGCTATTGCAATATATACAACACCGCTGCGCCAGACTATTTCATCCCTTAATGCCATCTATTCCTATTTTTTATCAACTAAAATCTTGTATGGAGGAGTTTTCAATTCTTCAAGATTAAGCCCTTTTTCCCTTACCATCCTGAATACTTCCGACCGTCTGCTTGCATACATAAGACCAGCTGACGTGGAAAGTGCTTCTGCACGAAGATCCTTTACCTCGCGCTGATACCTTGAAGTCTCCCTCGTGATTTTCTCAGCATGGAACCTGTTGCCAATATAAATTGCAGCCAGAAGGGTTATAAAAGAAATATATCCCAGGTTCTTCAGAATAATCCTTTCCGATACCATTGTTCCGCTTATGAGTTCCTTTATGAAACCCACAGCGCTCTGCTTCTTAATATTCTCTTTTTTCGGATCCATCGTTAGATTTTTTCCGCTATTCTAAGCCTTGCGCTTCTTGCCCTGTTATTATTTGCAATCTCCTCATCACCCGGTATTGTTCCTTTTTTGTTTATTAACCGGAACGGAGTTTCTGTATTTCCATAAAAATCCTTTTTCTCTTCCCCTTCAAAATTCCCTGTCTTCATAAAATTTTTCACAACCCGGTCTTCCAGGGAATGGTAAGTTATGACAACCAGCCTGCCTGAAGGTTTTAAGAGATGAAGAGCCTGCATCAGCATTTCCTTCAGATAATCTATTTCATGGTTTACCGCAATCCTTAATGCCTGAAAGACTTTTGCATAAAATTTATGATCCTGCCTGAAGGGAGCAAGCTTGCCTATGGAATCTATTATATCATTGACAGTTTCAAGGGCTTTGGTATTTCTTGAGCTGACAATTTCCCTTGCAATTCTTCTTGAATTGATCAGCTCGCCATTATTATAAAACATATCTGCAAGTGCAGACTCATCAAGGGTTTTGAGAAGATCAGCGGCAGTGAGCCTGCTGCTTTTATTCATCCTCATGTCGAGAGGGGCATTCTGCCTGAAGGTAAATCCTCTTTCCGGCTCATCAAACTGGTGAAAGGAAACACCCAGATCGGCTATAAGTCCATCGATGGAAGTTATACCGTTAAAATTCAGATTGTTTTTCAGGAACCTGAAATTCTGATCCAGAAAAAGAAACCTTTCATCAGAAGGTATGTTGCGGCGGGCATCTTCATCCTGATCGAATGCAATAAGCTTTCCGGTTTTGAGATGCTTAAGAATCTCCAATGAATGGCCTCCTCCTCCGAATGTAACATCAACATAGGTGCCATCGGGCCTGATATTCAGTCCGTCTATACTCTCGCGGAGCAGGGCAGGAATGTGGTAAACCATTATATTTCAGGATCATTAAAACTTCCAGCCATAAGTTTTTCAGCAAGGTCAGCGAATTCCCCGGCAGCCATGTCAATTTTCTCATATTCTGCGGCTGCCCATATTTCGATCCGTCCATCCTGACCAGCAAGAACTACATCTCTTCCTGGTCCGATCTGGTCCATTAACCTTTTAGGGATCAGGAGACGATTGTTATTATCAAGCGACAACTCAGCAGTACCCCTAAAAAAATTGCGCATGAAGGTATTGTGTTCGCGGTTGTAGGGGTTAATCTTCTTTCGGATTTTTTCGAGCTGGATGTTCCAGTCCTCAATAGAATAGAGAACGAGGCAGTTTTCGAATATATCTTTACGTACCACAAAGTGATCGTGTGCATCAGCAGGCATCTGCTTTTTGAATGCCATTGGAAGGATTATCCGTCCCTTGACATCCACCTTGCACGTAAAATCACCGATAAATGTGGCCATACCTTAATATGAATAAAAAGCAAAATTAAATAAAAATAATCCACTTTCCCCCACTTTGCTCCACTTTTTTTCATTCCTGTTAATAACTTTTATCAGCATTTATTCACGTAATTAAGCAACCTGACGTTTACATGGTACAATTTATTAACCTTATCAGCATTTAATTTTAGGAAAATTCATTTCAGGACTGAAACAATACTTTAGAGAGTCGATCTAACATTTTGATTTATTGATTTTTAGTCTATTATTGAGATAGAGAGTTCCTAAAAGGAGGAAGTTTAAAGACGATAAAACAAAACTCAGATAATTTAATAACTTTGAACCTGCATTTTTTAAAGCAACCTGAGATGGAGAGTGCACCTGCCAAAAAAGAACCTCAAAGAATTGATGTTGAAAAAATCATTCAGTCAAAAAATCCTGCGCTCAAAAAAGCGGTACCGCGTTTCATCACAAACTACCTGAAGAAAATCATCCATCAGACCGAACTTAATGAATTTCTTGAGAAATACGGTCATCTGAAGGATGCACAGCTCATTGACGCCGGTCTCTACCATTTCGGTATAAAATTTAAGGTTTACGGCACCGGGAATATACCACGGTCAGGAAGAAACATTTTTGTATCTAACCATCCGCTGGGTGGTCTTGACGGGCTGGTTTTCATTCATGAAATATCAAAAATTTTTCCCAATATCAAATTCCCGGTAAACGATATACTCACGAACATTGAGAACCTGTCAGGCATTTTTCTGCCGGTCAATAAACTTGGAGCTCAGGGAAGAATAGCAGTCAGGGGAATTGAGGAAGCTTTTGCCTCAGATACCCAGATACTTTATTTCCCGGCCGGACTGTGTTCAAGAAAAAGAAAGGGAGTGATTAAGGACCTGGAATGGCATAAAAGCTTTATTACAAAAGCCAGACAGCATAAAAGAGATGTGGTCCCTGCTTATTTTTCAGGCAGGAATTCGAACTTCTTTTATAGCCTGGCGAACATCAGGAAATTTCTTGGCATCAAAACAAATATTGAAATGATCTTTCTTGCTGATGAAATGTTTAAACAAAAGGATAAAGAAATAAGCCTGGTTTTTGGAAATACGATACCCTGGGAAACATTCAACAAAACTCTTTCTGATCCTGAATGGGCTGAATGGGTTAAGTCAAAATCTTACGGACTTCATGATCAGATTCCTGTTATTACACAGAATAATTCAGCCTGAAATTGATCATATTCCAATTAAATACCGATATTTAAAGAAACTTCAGACCCGATAAATGGAACCCATAGTTGCTCAATTACCTAAAGATCAGATTATTGCCGAGCTTACCTCAGATAAACTTCTTCGAAAAACCAATAATGGCAATAATGAAGTTTATATCTTTGATAATAATTCGTCTCCCACTCTGATGCAGGAAGTGGGAAGAGTAAGAGAGATAACTTTCAGACATGCAGGTGGCGGAACGGGACATGGAATTGACATAGATGATTTTGACACGGCTAAGGTTGATCCCCAGAAACAGCTGATTGTATGGGACCCGGAGAACAGGGAAATTATAGGAGGATATCGTTTCTATTTCCCTGAAAAAGGATGTCCTGATTGTAATATTAACAGGCTTGCATCCTCTGCCTATTTTCATTTTTCAGAAAAATTTCTTACAAAATATTTTCCTCATCTGATGGAGCTGGGCAGATCTTTCGTTCATCCTGACTACCAGTCACGTACAATGGGCAGAAAAAGCCTTTTTGCGCTTGATAATTTATGGGATGGCCTTGGCGCAATCATACTCGATAACCATCATCTGAAATATCTTTTCGGGAAGGTAACCATGTATCCTCATTTTAATCCGAAAGCAAGGAATATGATCCTGTATTTCCTGAACAGGCATTTTCATGATCCTGACCGCCTCGTTGTTCCTATTGAACCTGCGAACATAGATCTCCACCAGGAAGAAATGAAAAAGCTGTTTAAAAAATGGAGGTATAAGGATAATTATAAGATCCTGTCAAGAGAGGTCAGAAATCTCAATGAAAATATCCCTCCCCTTATCAATGCCTATATGAATTTATCGCCAACCATGAGGACTTTCGGCACTTTCATAAATCATAAATTCGGTGATGTTGAAGAAACAGGAATCATGATCACATTAAGGGATATTTATGTCGAGAAAATCAACAGGCATCTGGCTTCCTATAAAAAGGATTTTCAGATCACCTGGTTCTCACATGAAAATCAGTAAGCTCTCACATTCCGTCCTTCAACATAATTGATAAAGGACTGATTTACAACCTTATTGCCACCCGGAGTCGGATAATTACCTGTAAAATACCAGTCGCCTGAATGATCAGGACATGCCTGATGCAATCCCTCAATGGATTGAAAAACAATTTCAACTTCTGATTTTATTTCACTCGACTTAAGCATTGACGATATCTTTGCGGATACCTCATCGGGACAGAATGGTTTATAAATTTCCCTGACTACATTCTTCATTTCCGCTACAGGCTTTTTAAGCTCAGATATGGCTAAATTATAAACCTCATCTATCAAAGATTCACGTCCTGTATCTTTTAAGAGCTCAATAGCTGCCTTGAATGCAATGAAATCACCCAGCTTGGCCATATCAATTCCATAACAGTCGGGGTATCTTAACTGGGGTGAAGAAGAAACAACAACGATCTTTTTAGGATCAAGCTTGTCGAGAATGCGGATGATGCTTTTCTTCAGGGTTGTTCCCCTTACAATAGAATCATCGATGACGACCAGATTATCTTTGCCTCTCCTTATTACACCATATGTTACATCGTATACATGTCCGACAAGATCATCCCGGCTCTTATCTTCTGTTATGAATGTCCGCAACTTAGCATCCTTGACAGCAATTTTTTCTACTCTCGGCCTCTGGTTTATGATTTTCTCAAGCTCCTCTCTTGAAAGATCCTGTTTCCGGTTAAAGATCAGTTCGGTTTTTGACTTATTAAGATAGTTTTCAACACCTTTTATCAGGCCATAAAAAGCGCTTTCTGCCGTATTGGGTATATATGAGAATACTGTATTATCAAGATCATAATCAACTGCTTTAAGAACAGAATCAGTCAGGAGCTCTCCAAGCTTTTTTCTTTCTCTGTAAATAGCCTTATCGGTTCCTCTTGAGAAATAAATCCTTTCGAATGAACATTTCCTTGGTTCTGCCTCTTCCCTTATTTTTTCTATAGTTGCTTCGCCCGAGGTCTTGATTATCAGTGCACTTGCGGGAGGAAGCTCAAGCACCGCATCGGTTTTTACATTAAATATTGTTTGAATGACCGGCCTTTCGGATGCTACCACAACAACCTCATCGTCAATATAATAATAAGCCGGCCGAATGCCTGCAGGATCTCTCATCACAAATGCATCACCATGTCCCACCATCCCTGCCATTGCATAACCTCCATCCCAGTTGCGGCTGGCTTTTGAAAGAATCGATGCAAGATCAAGATTCTTCTCTATGAGTGGAGAAATTTCTTTTTTTGTAAACCCCTTATCCTTGAACTCGCGGAACAGCCTTTCGTTTTCTTCATCCAGACGATGTCCCACATTTTCAAGAATTGTAACGGTATCAGAAAAATCCACAGGAGTCTGACCAAGCTCAACCAGACTGCTGAAAACTTCACCGACATTGGTAAGGTTGAAATTCCCTGCCATTACCAGGTTCCTGGATTTCCAGTTATTTTCGCGGCTTACAGGATGGACATAGTCAATGTGGTAATTTCCATATGTGCCATAACGCAAATGACCAAGGTAAATATCACAGGCGAAAGGTACGCTTTCCTTAATGAAACCCGGATTTTTGAAATCCTCCGGGTTCGTCTGAGTCAGTGCATCAATATCCTCATAAATAAGACCAAATATTTCCTTAATTGGATTCGGCTGATTTGACCTTTGCCTGAAGATATACCTGTTCCCGGGCAGGGCATTTAATTTTATTCCGGCTATTCCTGCACCATCCTGTCCCCTGTTATGCTGTTTTTCCATCATAAGGTACATCTTCTGCAGACCATAGCTCCACGTTCCATACTTATTAATATAGTATTCCAGCGGCTTCCGCAATCTTAACATTGCTATGCCACATTCGTGTTGTAATCTGTCAGTCATAATTTTTCTTTTATTCCGGAAAACTAATAATATCGGGAACGATATAGGAGTCAGGGAATTCCTTACTTATCTTTAAAAACAACTTCGTTGCCTCAGTTTTTGTTCTGAAGTCACCCACTCTCACTTTATAGTATCCAGGCTCGGCAAAGAGGGCATATGAGACAATATCCGGAAACTTATTAATAAAATCTGCTCTTGCTTTGTTTGATTCTTCCCTTGCATTACGGTTGGAACTGCTGTATATCTGTATCCTGAAACCTTCCCTTCCCAAATAACCGTATGTACTGTATATATTTTTATTAATCATTATGTGCCTTCGGATCAGAGTATCAATCTCCGGATTCCGGACAATATTAAGCTGACCGGCTTTTGAATTATTATCAGTCCTTTGAAAAAGATCCGTTACCCGGAATGAAGGCTGACCTGCCAGAATCAGCATTGAGCATGATTGAATTATTAAAATTATTAATAACTTTCTTTTCATCCGTGTTAATTTATTTAAAAGGTCGGATGGAACCACGCATAATTGAAAGTATATTATATTCATTCAATTTATGATTTGGTCAATCATGCGGGTTTCATGGCGCAAAAGTAAGAATTCGCTTACAGAATAAAAACAGATTTCTTCTTTAATTATTTTGAAGAATAGAATGTTATTATTGTCCCTGTTTCAGAGCCAGATAAAAGCTGCCACCGCGTGTCCCCGCCAGAAGGTAATTTTTATCAAAGCTGATTGCCATTCCGCAGCTCAGGGCGTCTGTGTTGTATGAGTCACACAGTTCGAATGTTCTTATCCTTCCGGCATCGGCACCTGATGTGGTTTCAAGAAAATTGATTATGAAACAGTTACGGTTCAGCATCAGGAGATTATTATTATCATCAATCATTACAGCTGATCCTGAATTTGATTTTTCGAGATATTTACTCCATCTGATTGTTCCGTTTCCGGTGAGTGAAGTCATGAATGAATTATAGTATACACCGTCATTAGCGTTTATCTCTGTTTTTCCGGCAACATAAATATCTCCCGACCGGTCAGTTTCGATAGCCATTCCGGCTCCTCCGAATTCAGGATTATTAAATAAATTTGTTTCCCATATTTTCTGCAGAGTACCGCTGTATCGGGCAACACTTGCCTTTGATTTTCCTGTGGGTTCTTTCCGGGTAAGTGACAAAAAAATATTGCCATTATCATCTAAGCATGCATCACTTGCCGATAGAAAAGATGGATCTGTTACCGTGTTTTCAGAAAAATTCTGCCCGGTGGTATCAAATGCCACAAAAAGCAAGCCCGTAGTTCCTGATACTGCTGATTCTGCTGCGGCTGAACCGATTGCAAGAAGATTGCCACCCCCTGTATAAAAAAGTTTAGCTGAGCTGATTTCAAATCCCGGATCGATTATTTTTTCCCATTCCTTTTTACCCTCATTGCTATAACGGGTAAGCAGCATCTTATTTCCTGAAAAGCCGCCAGCTATATAACTTGTAGTATCAAACCATGCAGAGCTAAAAGATCCGGAGTTCTCATCCTGAAAATCAAGTATTACCTTTTTTGATTTGTTCAATCTTACAAAGTATGGCTTGCCATCTTTTTCTCCACAGGCAATAAAACCCGAATCAGATGCTGTCTGTATGAACATGGCTGTCCCGCTTCCAAAGGACTTTTCCCAGATGAATTCACTTTCACTTTTTCTGCAGGATGAGAGCAGGATGATAAAAATGAAAAATTGAATTAATTTTTTCATTGCCGGAGTTTAAGTGTATGGTACTATTCCAGCTCCTCTGCCAGTTCATCTGTCATTTCAAGATTGTGATAAACAAACTGAATGTCATCATCATCTTCAAGGGTATCAACAAGTCTCAGAACTTTTTTAGCAGACTCTATATCGAGCTTTTTAGTATCATTTGGAATTCTCTTCAGTCCGGCTTCTTCGGGTTCAATCCCGAGTCCAATAAGCTTCCTGTTAACACTCCCGAAATCCTCTTTTGCACATAACACAGTTATCAGTTCACCATCAACTTCAAAATCCTCTGCACCGGCATCAATCATCTCAAGTTCAACGTTATCCAGATCCAGTCCTTCTTTCCTGATGGTAAATATACCCTTTCTTTCAAAAAGAAAGCTCAGTGAGCCATTAGTGCCAAGGTTACCTCCATGTTTATTGAAGGCCGACCTGACAGAGGCTACCGTCCTGTTGTTATTATCAGTCAGGCATTCAACAAAAACACCTACTCCGTTTGATGCATATCCTTCAAACGTGGTCTCAATAAAATTGTCAGCATCAGCGCCGGTGGCTTTTTTAATGGCCCTGTCAATATTGTCCTTTGGCATGTTGGCGCCTTTGGCATTCTGAATTGCCAGCCTGAGCCTGGCATTTGACTCAGCATCGCCGCCACCTTCCTTGGCAGCTATAATAATCTCTTTAATAATCTTTGTAAATTTCTTCCCCCTTTTGGCATCGATGGCGCCTTTTTTCCTTTTAATAGTAGACCATTTACTATGACCTGACATATATTATATTTTAATTATACAGAATGCAAAATTAAATAATTCTTTCAATCCTCATCCATACTTTATACTTTTGTGCAATTAAAGGAGGCGGAAGGATAAAGGCGAAAGGCGAAAGGCGAAAGGCGGAAGGATAAGGCGAAAGGCGAAAGTCGAAAGGCGGCAGGCGGAAGGATAAAGGCGGAAGTATAAAGGCGAAAGGCGAAAGGCGAAAGTATAAAGGCGAAAGGCGAAAGGATAAAGGCGAAAGGCGGAAGGATAAGGCGAAAGGCGGAAGGCGGAAGGATAAAGGCGAAAGGCGGAAGGATAGGGCGAAAGGCGAAAGGCGAAAGGATAAAGGCGGAAGGCGAAAGGCGAAAGGATAAAGGCGAAAGGCGAAAGGCGGAAGGCGAGCGTTGAGTAACTGAAAAGAAGTAATTATGTCAAAAAAAGTATATATAGAAACATATGGGTGTCAGATGAATGTAGCTGACAGTGAGGTGGTTGTATCTATTCTGAATAATGCCGGATTTGTGGTTACCGATATCATAAATGAAGCAGACCTGATCTTAATAAATACCTGTTCAATAAGGGATAATGCCGAACAGCGGATATGGGGTCGTCTTACAGCTATAAGTCATCTGAGAAAGAAAAAGAGTTCTCTCAGAATAGGGGTCATAGGATGCATGGCTGAAAGGTTAAAAGAGAAGCTTCTGGAAACAGATCATTTGGTTGATATGGTTGTTGGCCCGGATGCCTACCGTGAACTTCCCGTGCTTGTTGCTGAAGCTGAAGCAGGACATAAAGCAGTGAACGTTCTTCTCTCCCGCGAGGAAACCTATGCTGACATAGCACCGGTAAGAATGGATAAAAACGGAGTGTCCTCATTTATATCGATAATGAGAGGCTGTAATAATATGTGTGCTTATTGTGTCGTACCATATGTACGCGGAGCGGAAAGAAGCAGGGATCCGGAATCAATCATCAGGGAAGCAAAGGATCTTTTTGAAAGAGGTTACAGAGAAGTGACCCTGCTTGGACAAAACGTCGATTCATACAACTGGCAGAACCATAATGACAGGACCGGATTTCCCCAACTGCTTGAAGAGATCGCGCTCATAGATCCACTTTTAAGAGTAAGATTTTCTACCTCACATCCAAAGGATATCTCAGATGAGCTCCTTCGAATGATTGCGAAGTACAATAATATCTGTAAACACATTCATCTGCCGGCCCAGAGCGGAAGCAGCAGGATCTTAAAGCTCATGAACCGTGAATATACAAGAGAATGGTATATGGACCGTATCATGGCAATCCGCACAATCATCCCGGAATGTTCGATGTCGACCGATATGATAACCGGATTCTGTACCGAAACAAACGAGGACCACAAGGAATCGTTGTCTCTGATGGAATGGACAGGCTTCGATTTTGCATATATGTTCAAGTATAGTGAAAGGCCCGGAACAAAGGCAGCAAGGAAGCTTATTGATGATGTTCCCGAGAAAATCAAATCGGAGAGGCTTGCTGAAATGATTTCTGCTCAGGGTAAGCTCTCGGCCAGATCAAAAAAGAATGATGTGGGAAAAGTCTTCGAGGTGCTTATTGAGGGACATTCGAAAAAATCGTCAGAATATCTGTCAGGAAGGACATCTCAGAACAAGGTTGTTGTGTTCCCGGCTGACAGCCTGAAAAAAGGGGAATATGCAAATGTGATTGTTGAGAGATGTACGTCGGCAACTCTGATCGGGAGAGCTGTTTAGATATTAACCTTTCTTTTTCTCTCCCAGGATAAGCTGCAGTTCGTTAAGCTGTTTAGAAGAAATCTGTGAAGGAGTATCCAGCATCACATCACGCCCGGAATTATTTTTCGGGAAAGCGATAAAGTCACGTATAGAATCCTGTCCACCGAACATCGCAACCCACCTGTCGAAACCGAAAGCAATTCCTCCATGAGGCGGTGCTCCGAATTTAAAAGCATTCATTAAAAATCCGAACTGGTCATTAGCCTCTTCATCACTGAATCCCAGCACACTGAACATACGTTTCTGTACAACAGCATCATGAATCCTTATGGATCCTCCGCCTATTTCCACGCCATTGATTACCAGGTCATATGCGTTAGCCCTGACTTTCCCCGGATCTGATTCGAGCAGAGCCATATCTTCAGGTACAGGTGATGTAAAAGGATGATGCATGGCGAAAAACCTCTTCTCTTCCTCATCCCACTCAAGAAGGGGAAAATCAACCACCCACAATGGCACGAAAGTACCTTTTTTCCTTAATCCCAGCCTGTTGCCCATTTCAAGACGCAGCTCTGAAAGAGCAGGTAAGGTTTTTTTCTTTTCTCCTGCCAGTATCAGTATCAGGTCTCCAGGTAAAGCATTCATGGCCTCTGCCCATTTCTTAAGCTCCTCAGGAGAATAAAATTTATCAACCGATGATTTCAGTGTACCATCGGCATTGTATCTTAAGTAAACCAATCCCTTCGCTCCTATCTGAGGTTTTCTTACAAACTCAGTAAGTTCGTCGATTTGCTTCCTGGTATATTCCGAACAGCCGCTGGCACAGATGCCTCCAATGTACTCTGCCGTATCAAAGACAGCAAAATCGTGTCCTTTGACGAGTTCTGTCAGGTTATTGAAACGCATGCCAAACCTGAGGTCAGGCTTGTCGGAACCATAAAATTCCATTGCCTCACTATACGGAAGCCTTCTGAATGGCTCACTGAAGCTGATGCCCTTTAGTTCTTTAAACAGATATTTAGCAAGATTTTCAAAGGTATCGAGGATATCATTCCGTTCTACAAACGACATCTCACAGTCAATCTGTGAAAATTCCGGTTGCCTGTCAGCACGCAAGTCTTCATCCCTGAAACATTTGACAATCTGAAAATATTTATCAAATCCTGCTACCATCAGCAGCTGTTTCAAAGTCTGGGGCGATTGCGGAAGAGCGTAAAAGGTTCCCGGCTGCATCCTCGATGGAACCACAAAATCGCGGGCACCTTCAGGAGTTGACTTAATCAGAACCGGTGTTTCAACCTCAACAAAGCCAATGCTATCCATGAATTTCCTCACCTCCTGTGCAAATTTGTGACGAAGGATTATATTGTTCTTTACCGTGCTTCTGCGAAGATCGAGGTAACGGTATTTCATTCTAAGTTCTTCACCTCCGTCTGTCTCCTCTTCAATGGTAAATGGCGGAATTTCGCTCCTGTTTAATATGTTCAGTTCATTGACTTCTATTTCAATCTCTCCTGTGGGCATCTTGAGGTTTTTATTGCTGCGTTCCCTTGTTTTACCCTTTGCCTGAATGACATACTCACGTCCCAGCTTACGGGCTTTCTCACAAAGCTCCCTGTTACTATCCATATTGAATAACAGCTGTGTTATTCCGTAACGGTCGCGGAGGTCAACAAAGGTCATTCCGCCCAGATCCCTTGATTTCTGAACCCAGCCGCATAAAATAACATCATGACCGGTATGTTTCATGTTTAACTCCCCGCAAGTATGTGTTCTGTACATTTTCCAGTTTTTAAAATTACAGCCACAAAATTAAGAAAATTATCAGATTGCGGATGAAAGAGGAAATCGCATTTTTCTGAGTACTTTTGCCCGGGAAATACTCATTATATGGCTCAGAAAATTAAAGAGCAATTCATGCGCGCAGCCCTTGATGAGGCTAACAAAGCTCTTGATAGGCAAGAAGTTCCGGTAGGGGCAGTTGTAGTATGCGATAATATAATTATTGCGAGGGCTCATAATCTTACTGAAACCCTGAAAGACCCTACAGCACATGCAGAAATGCAGGCAATTACAGCAGCAACCGGATGGCTGGGCGGTAAATACCTGACAGGCTGTACAATATACGTTACACTTGAACCATGTGCGATGTGTGCGGCAGCCTTAGGATGGAGCCAGGCTTCTGCAATTGTTTACGGAGCCTCAGATGAACAAAAAGGATATACAACAATTTCTAAAAAATTACTTCATCCTAAAACCACAGTAGAATCAGGCATACTGGAAGAAGAATGCAAGGAGTTACTTGTCAGATTCTTTAAAACCAGGCGGTGAGTTTGGAAATTGTCGGCTATGCCCCCAGCCCCTTCCCTTAAAAAACCAGTATCCCAGGGGGCAATGATTTCTAATTTTTCAGTTCAAACTCACCGGTAAGCCTGATGTCTTCGGACGATGCGCCGATCATCACTTTAAAACGTCCAGGTTCTGCAACAAAATTCATGATTCTGTTATAAAATGCCAGGTTCTCAGGTTTAAGTATGAATTCAACGGTCTTTGTTTCAGATGGTTCCAGGGATATTTTATCAAATCCTTTAAGCTCCTTTACAGGTCTAGTAAGAGTTGCCACCTGATCATTTATATACAATTGTACGATCTCATTGCCTTTTCTTTTACCTGTATTGCGGACATCAACACTGATTCTGATCTCTCCACCGGGGCTTAATCTCCCGGGTGCTATCTTCAGGTTGCTGTATTCATATGAGGTATAACTGAGTCCATATCCGAATTCCCACAGGGGGGTTGCCGGCATATCGACATATGCTTTACCCCAATGATTATCAATCCATTCCTGCTTGGATGGCATGTAATTATAAAATGATGGTAGTTGTCCTGAATGACGTGGCACTGTTACCGGAAGCTTTCCGCCCGGATTGTAATCTCCAAAGAGTACCTCTGCAATTGCCAGTCCGCCCTTTTCGCCGGGAATCCATGCTTCAACAATTGCAGGAATATTCTCAGCAGCCCACCTGATGGAAAGAGGTCTTCCATTTATCAATACCAGGATTGTAGGTGTCCCTGTTTCATACACTGCTTTTAATAATTCTTCCTGCAGACCTGTCAGATCTAGGCTGGCCACATCATATCCTTCACCGGAGGTTCCTCCCTTGTTTTCTGCCTGCCATTCATTTTCGCCAAGAACAACAATAGCCACATCAGCATTCTTAGCAATTTTAACCGCTTTTGCGATTTCATTTACTTTTTCACCTATGACTTCACATCCCAATATATACTTAATATCAGAACCGGCAGCAACTGTTTTAATGCCATCCAGAGTTGTTATTACATCCTGCAGAACTACTTTTGAAGTATAATCGCCAAGCTGATTCTTGCTATGATCTGCATTTGGCCCGATTACAGCTATTTTCCTGATATTTTTCTGAAGGGGAAGGAGATTATCTTCATTCTTAAGCAATACTATCCCTTCCCTGGCAGCTGAAAGTGCAATTTCCTGGCTTTCATTAGTGTATGATACCTTTTCTGCATGTGCAACATCAACATATGGATTTTCAAACAGGCCAAGCCTGAATTTAAGATACAGTATTCTTCTGACAGCCCTGTCTATCAATTCTATCGGGACTTTTCCTTCATTTACGTTCTCGATCAATGGCGTGAGATATGCCTGCTCAAAAGAAATTCCGACATCAACCCCGGCTTTAATCGCAAGCGCACCTGCTTCTTTCTGATTGGCTGCCAGATGCTCATAAACAATTGTCGTTAATCCGCTTCCCTCACAAAGAACCAGGCCCTGAAATCCCAGTTCATTCCTTAACACTTCCGTCAGCAAAAATTCTGACGCATGAGCAGGGATGCCATCAAATGCCGGATAGGTTGCCATTACACCAAGTGCTCCACTTTTCTTTATTCCTGCAACCCAGGGAGGCAGGAATACATCCCTGAGCTTTCTTTCAGTAACTTCCATTGCACCGCGCTCCATTCCGCTCATTGGTTGACCTTGTCCGGGATAATGGCAAAGTCCGGCGACCGTTTTGTCGATTGCAGTCAAATCATCGCCCTGAACCGAGGTGACAATTGTTTCTGCCATTCGCGAGCAAAAATACGGATCTTCACTGTAACCTTCCTGATTACGGCCCAGCCTTGGATCGCGGTTTGGCTCCACAACCAGTGTAAATAACTGGTGGATGCCGCGGGCCCTTGCTTCCCGTGCAGCCGCTGTATAAATATCTTTCACCAGGTTCATATTCCACGTACTTCCTATTGCTGGTCCTTCAGGAAAAACTGTAGCTCCTGAACACATTAATCCATGTGTCCCCTCCTCAGTCTGGAGAAGAGGAATACCCAGCCTGGTCTTTTCAACAGCAATTTTTTGAAGCTCGTTAAAATATTCAGCCTGCTGGTTTGACCCTTTAAGAAGTATTGTGTTTGCCAAGGTGAAAAAACCTCCGATCGGTCCTAATTCTTCAAGAAATTTTCCCTCAGCAAGCTTTCTGCAATTTTCTGTTTTTTCCTCTACGCTTTTACCCAGCTCATCAACATAAACGCATGGCATATTTATCTGGCCTATTTTTTCCTCAAGTGTCATCTTTGCGAGAAGATCTTCAACACGCTGCTCAACCGGCAATCCTGCATCCCTGTAAAGAGGCCCCGATGGAAAGCCTGGTTCTTCTCTTTCAGCATCACGGAACGAGAATCCGGTGATTATAAATAATATTGAAGAGATCAGAATCAGAAGTTGCATGCCGGAGTTCTTTCTCTCTGAATTGTAATTCTTTAAAATTTTCGTCATCTGGGATATGTTTTATTGTAATTATTTAATAATCAGGTCACTTTATTCTTAGTCTGTTGACTTATTTGGGATAATGTCGGAATGATCAAATCAATCCATTCAAATTTATAAATTTTTTCGAATGACCCTTCAGGATTATAACCGGTTTCGTTTTTTTCCTGCTATTTAAGGTATTCTGTAAAAAACATTATAATTTTACATAAACTCACTTCTATGACATTCGATAACAGCAAAACTATTATCAGCCTCAGATTAAAGCTTTTCGGTGCAACTGTTGTGTTCCTGTCATATCTGGCTCTGGCCTATGTGGCCAAAATTATAAAGTTCCCATTATTGGGGATGACAGAGACTTTCTGGACTGTAACACTGGCAGTCATATACCTTCTGATTGCATTCTTCCCGATGATGCTTAACTATCAGTATATCTATTATTCGGATGATAATGACAGGATAGTATTAAGATATTTCACCGCAGGCATTATAGGTGGCAGAAAAAATTCAGTGGAAATTGATAAAAGGTTGTTCTCAGGCTACAAGACTGATTCAAAATGGTTTGGCCTTATTCAAAGCATTACTCTTTTCCAGAATGCCAAAGGAGGCATTGCAAAATATCCTACTGTATACATCAGCGTACTCACCCGTGAGGAAAGATCTAAATTAATAAGATCCCTGAATTCATATCTACCCCAGGCCTGATATCCGGGGATATGAGTTTTATCATTTTTAATAGATTTTAACAATCAGATATTTGATGTATTAATTTTGGTGTTGTTACAATTTTAAAATATTCATAATGAACGTAGATAAGATAATGAACAACCTCGAAAAGAAACATCCGGGAGAGGTTGAGTATTTACAGGCAGTGAGGGAAGTTCTGGAATCTATAGAAGAGGTCTATAATGAAAATCCACAATTCGAATCTGCAAACATCATTGAACGTATAATTGAACCCGATCGTGTTCTGACTTTTAAAGTTCCATGGGTCGATGATGAAGGAAATGTTAAAGTTAATCTTGGTTACCGTGTTCAGTTCAACAATGCTATTGGTCCCTATAAAGGCGGGCTTCGATTTCACCCTAGTGTAAATCTTTCAATTCTCAAGTTCCTTGGATTCGAGCAAATATTCAAGAATGCACTGACAACACTCCCTATGGGTGGTGGCAAAGGCGGTTCTGATTTCGATCCGAAAGGAAAATCAAATGCAGAAGTAATGCGTTTCTGCCAGGCGTTTATGCTTGAGCTCTGGAAGTATATCGGACCTGAAACTGATGTTCCTGCCGGTGATATCGGAGTTGGGGGTCGTGAAATCGGATACATGTATGGAATGTACAAAAGGCTTGCAGGTGAACATACCGGAGTTCTAACTGGAAAAGGAAGCAACTGGGGAGGTTCGCTTATACGCCCGGAAGCTACAGGTTTTGGCGGAATCTACTTTGCAAAAGAAATGCTTGCAACAAAAAAGGAGAGCTTCAGGGGAAAGACGATTTCAATATCCGGTTTCGGCAATGTGGCGTGGGGAGCAGCACTTAAAGCTGTCGAACTTGGAGGAAAAGTTGTAACTATCTCAGGTCCTGATGGATATATATACGATCCCGAAGGTATTTCAGGTAAGAAAATTGATTTCATGCTCGAGCTTCGTTCATCAAACGAAGATATAGTAAAGCCCTATTCCTATGCTTTTGAAGGAGTTGAGTTTCATGAAGGGAAAAGTCCATGGGAACTTAAGGTCGATATAGCTCTCCCCTGCGCTACCCAGAATGAGCTGAATGCAGAAGATGCAAGGAAACTGATCAGTAACGGAGTTTTACTTGTTGCAGAAATATCAAATATGGGCTGTACGCCTGAAGCTGTAGAAGAATTTCATAAGCATAAAATTTTATTTGCTCCCGGGAAGGCAGTCAATGCCGGTGGGGTAGCTACATCAGGACTCGAAATGACGCAGAATGCGATGAAGCTTCGCTGGAACAGCCAGGAAGTTGACGGACGCCTTCATGAGATCATGTGCAATATTCATGGTCAGTGCTGTAAACATGGAAAGATGGAAGATGGTTATATCAATTATGTTAAGGGGGCAAATATCGCAGGATTTCTAAAGGTTGCAAATTCTATGCTGGATATGGGAGTGATATAAACATTTAAGACCCTAATCAAACTTTCAAAAAAATCGAAGCAAAGACCGGCTAAGGATTTTCATAAATTTTGCAGTGATATCAAAAAAATGTCACTGCATTTTTTTATATTTGATATGTCTCATTCCATGTGCTATGTCAGATGTATCGCTCAAGCATAAAATTGCTTTAGGCCAGATACCCCGTATCGGGGATATTAATGCCAGGAAGCTTGTATCGCATTTTGGAGGTGTTGAAGCAATTTTTCATGAACCTTACAGAAATCTGGTAAAGATACCGGGCATAGGCCCGGGACTTGCAAAATATATTACTGACAGATCATACCTCGATGCTGCAGAAAAAGAAGCCGAATATGTAACCAGGAATAACATCAGAACATATTTCTATCTT
>JBBQJD010000052.1:0-26694 GCA_038325595.1 Bacteroidales bacterium
CCCTGACGACGAGACTTGCAGCATCACCGACCTGCTTCTCAGCAGCAACTGCTCCGATTGCAGTCAATGCAGTACCGGCAGTACCGGTAGTACCGACAGCCAGTGTCACGATACAGCCTACGTGCGCAGTACCTACAGGAACAATAGTAGTTACAGCACCGATAGGAGCTCAATATGAGTATAACATAGATGGCGGAACGTACCAGGCCAGAGTTACCTTTGCAGGACTTGGAGAAGGTAATCATACCCTGACGACGAGACTTGCAGCATCACCGACCTGCTTCTCGGCAGCAACTGCTCCGATTGCAGTCAATGCAGTACCGGCAGTACCGGCAGTACCGACAGCCAGTGTCACCATACAACCGACGTGCGCAGTACCTACAGGGACAATAGTAGTTACAGCACCGATAGGAGCATTTGAATATAGTGTTGATGGCGGAGCTTACCAGGCCAGCGTTACCTTTGCAGGACTTGGAGTAGGTAATCATACCCTGACGACGAGACTTGCATCGTCGCCGACCTGCTTCTCAGCAGCCAGCGGAGCGCTTGCAGTCAATGCAGTACCGGCAGTACCGGCAGTACCGACAGCCAGTGTCACCATACAGCCAACGTGTGCAGTACCGACGGGAACAATAGTAGTAAGCTCGCCCCTTGGAGCACAATATGAATATGCACTAGACCTGGGGACTTACCAGTCAAGCCTGACCTTCACCCTTGTTGGTGTAGGGAACCATACATTAACGGCAAGGCTGATAGCCAGCCCGAGCTGTGTTTCAGCATCAGGGCCAACACTTACAGTTACTGCTGCACCGGCAGTACTTACAGGCTCAGCATCAATCACCTCTGCCATCCTTTGCAATGGAGCAACAGCTATAGTTACCCTTGCGGGAACAGGAGGAACCGCTCCTCTTTCATATACTTTTAATGGAGTAACCAATGCAACAGGCGTATTCCCGGCAATACCAGCAGGATTAGCTTATGCATGGAGCATTACAGATGCAGAGAGCTGCGGACCTGTTGCCGGAACTATTGATGTTACAGAGCCGGCTATTATTACAGGTTCTGCTGCTATCACAACAGCTATCTCGTGTAACGGAGGAACTGCAACAGTCACTCTTTCAGGTGCAGGCGGAACCGCTCCCCTTTCATATACCTTTAATGGAGTAACTAATGCAACAGGCGTATTCCCGGCAATACCAGCAGGATTAGCTTATGCATGGGGCATTACCGATGCAGCCAGCTGCTTGCCTGTTGCCGGAACCATTGATGTTACAGAACCTGCTATCATTACAGGTTCAGCATCAATCACCTCTGCCATCCTTTGCAATGGAGCAACAGCTTCAGTTACCCTTGCGGGAGCAGGCGGTACAGCTCCTCTTTCATATACCTTTAATGGAGTAACCAATGCAACAGGAATCTTCAGCGGCATCAATGCAGGCTTAGCCTATGCATGGAGCATAACAGATGCCGGCACTTGCGGACCTGTATCGGGTACCCTTGATGTATCAGAACCACCGGTACTTACCTCTAGTATCACCACTCAAACCAATGCATCCGTATTCGGAACTTCCGATGGAAGTGTTGAAGTTACTGGTGCTGGAGGAACAGGTCCATACGAGTATAGTCTTGATGCAGGTGCTTACCAGGCTTCCGGTATATTCGGATCACTTGCAGCCGGTTCTTATACAGTTACTGTCCGTGATATTAACCTGTGTACCGTTGATGTACCGGTTGTTATAACTCAGCCTGCAGAATTATTATCTGCCAGCATTACTGCAAAAACAAATGTAACATGTTTTGGAACAGCTACCGGAAGCGTTACAGTGGCAGGTTCCGGAGGAGTTCCACCTTACGAGTATCAGATTGACGGTGGTGCATGGCAATCATCCGGGACTTTCAATTCACTTATTCTGGGCAATTATATTGTCACAGTAAGGGATGCGGTTCCTAATACAGTTAATGTGCCTGTTACAATTACTTCACCGACAGCAGCACTCACAGGATTAATAACTTCACAGGCAAATGTCCTTTGCTCTGGCAGCAGTACAGGAAGCATAACTGTTGAAGGAATAGGAGGCACTTCTCCATATCATTATAAAATTGGCACCGGTCCTTATCAGCTATCCGGAACTTTCGGGACTCTGGTTGCCGGATCCTATTTGATTACAATTCGGGATGGTGGAATGTGCTCCTTTGATTTGCCAGTGGTTATTAATCAACCGGCCTCTGCTTTAACCGGAACCATTTTGGCACAGACAAATGTTTCATGCTATGGCTCAGATAATGGGTCTGTTTCAGTATTTGGTGCCGGAGGAACTTCACCCTATGAGTATAGTCTTAACGGAGGAACTTATCAGATATCAGGTGTATTCGGGAATCTTGGATCAGCTTCCTACACTGTTTCAGTTCGTGATGCTAATCAGTGTACTCTCAATGTACCCGTGGTTATTACTGAACCTGTTGCCCTTGCAATTGCATTTACAACTACAGATGCAGTTTGTCCGGGAGAAAATAGCGGTAATATAAGACTTACAATAAGCGGAGGATCAGAGCCTTATGATGTTAATTGGTCTGACGGTATCATAACTACTGACCGGGATAATATTACTGACGGGATATATAGTGTGGTTGTAACAGATATGAACGGTTGTACAGCCTCAACTGATATTGTTGTTGGATTTATCGGTTCCGGAAATTGTTTAGAGATCCAGGAAATAATTACTCCTAACAATGATGGATTTAATGATACCTGGAAAATTAAGAATATTGATTTGTTCCCGAAAGCAGAAGTATTCGTTTTCAACAGATGGGGAAAACGCGTGTTCTCTTCAAAGAATGTTTCAGCTGATGAATGGGATGGAACATTAAACGGAAAAACTCTGCCGACAGATTCATATCATTACATTCTTCACCTTAATGACGGATCAGAACCCAGGTCGGGAGTGATTAGTATTATAAGATAAATATTTAGTATATTTCGAATAATTATATGAGGCATTTAAGAAAAATATCAGCGCTGATTGCTTTAAGCTTCATCCTGGGATCTGCCGTTGCACAGCAGGTGCCGATGTATAGCCAGTACATTATGAATGGGTTTCTTATTAACCCTTCATTTGCAGGCAGGGATGGATATACTACCGTAAATCTTACGGTCAGGGAACAATGGGTAGGGATGGCAGGTGCTCCAAGTACATATGCAGCAAGCTTTCAGACACGCCTTCTTAAAAACAGCTACATTTCGAAATCTACTGCTGTAAGGAAGAAGCTTGTTAAACCCACCAAGGGCAGCAAGGTCGGTCTGGGCGGATACGTTTTTAATGATAACAATGGTATAATGCGAAGGACAGGATTCCAGGCTGCTTATGCGTATCATATCGGATTGGGCCAAACAGGAGGATATCCGAACAATCTTTCATTCGGACTAGCGCTAAATGCCTACCAGTTTTCTATAAAGACCGATGGATTGATTTTTGATCCGGACGATCCCTTATTATTGCAATATGACCGTTCTGTTTTCATACCTGACTTCAATTTTGGAGTAAGCTTTACTACATATAAATATTATGTCGGTTTTGCTATGACCAATTTGCTTCGTGGTTCACTAATATTTGCAGACACCTCGCTTATAAGGCAAAATGAACTGGGACATTTTTTTCTGACAGGAGGTTTCAAGATTCCATTAGCGTCAGACTGGAAACTTGAACCATCGGCATTCATCAAGTCTTCTGACATGCTTTTTAAGTCCATACAGGCGGATATAACGGGAAGAGTGTACTATAAAGAGGATTATTGGGCAGGATTATCATACAGAACACAAGATGCTTTGATACTTTTGATGGGATTCAAGTATGACAGATTCTATTTTGCGTATGCATATGATTTTACACTCACCGATATACGGCGACAAAGCTTTGGAAGTCATGAATTAACCCTTGCTGTAAAATTCGGCGAAAGCGCCAGGCGATACCGATGGATTAACGCTTTTTAAGGTACCATGTGAATGATATTATAGTTAACCAGCCTTTACGAAATGAAGGCTGGGTTTTTTTTATTTATAAAGTAATAGGAAATTGACCCCGGTTTATCATTTCTTTGATTGTGAAGTAACAAATTATTGTAAGTGATTTATTTTTCTCAACGGATAGGGGCAGTGATAATGCTGACAGCAATTTCATTGAATCTGTTTTCACAGGATAGCTCAGAAAAGTCATTGCGATTTATGTTCTATAATGTTGAGAATCTTTTTGATACATTTGATGACACTCTAAAAGAGGATAATGATTTTCTTCCCACGGGATTGATGAGATGGAATTTTACCAGGTATTCCGGCAAAATCCATTCCCTGTATAAAACCATTACAGCTGCGGGTGGCTGGAACCCTCCGGTTCTTGTGGCTATGTGTGAGGTTGAAAACAGAAAGGTACTAGAGGATCTGGTTTTTGACACTTACCTTTCTAAGTACCATTACAGGATAATTCATGAAGATTCGCCGGATAAAAGAGGCATTGACGTTTGCATGATCTTAAGAGAGGATTGTGCTTCGTTAATTCATTTTGAGTACTGGAGACCTCCTGAAGATAGAAAAGTTCCGTTCACTTCACGAAGTGTGCTTTATTCCAAGATTGCAATCGGATCCGATACATTACATATAATAATGAATCACTGGCCCTCGAGAAGGGGAGGGGTGCTGGCTGGAGAGGGCCTTAGAATGATAATAGCACAAATGGTAAGATCAAAAATAGATTCGATAAATGAATTTAATTCAGAGAAGCCAAAAATAATTATTTCAGGTGATTTTAACTGTACCCCAGGGGATAAGGAAGTGAATTTATTAACTAATCAAACTTATTCTGACAATCCATTAATTAATTTATCAGAAATACCGGCAAAGCAGGGTTGTGGAACATACCGTTTTAAAGGAACCTGGGAAATGATAGATCAGGTTCTGGTATCAGAAGAATTATTAACAGGTACAGGAAAGCTGTATACTAATACGGAGATGTTTAAGGTATATAAGCCTGATTTCCTTCTCCGGAAAGATCCGAAGTATCCTGGTGCGTCCCCATTTTCAACTTTTAGCGGGTACAAATATCAGGGTGGTTACAGCGATCATCTTCCTGTTCTTCTTGATCTTGGCTTCAAACCTGATCATTAACAGGAGTAAGCCCCAGCTCTATGCCTTTTTTAATCATAAGCTCCCTTGCAGGTTCGTGTTCGTTGGGGATGATACCGTCAAGAATAGCTTCTCTGATGGCATTTTTGATTATTCCCACCTCTCTTCCCGGTTTTATGCCAAAAGTTTCAATTATCTCACTTCCATCAACTGGCGGTTGAAATTTTCTTATTTTATCTTTCTCCTCTATCTCCTTCAGCTTATTTCTGACATGCCTGAAGTTTTCAATGTGCTGGTTCTTTTTCGCCTGGTTTTTTGAGGTTATATCAGCCTCACATAAAATCATCAGGTCGTCTATATCATCTCCTGCTTCAAACAATAATCTTCTTACTGCAGAATCTGTAACTACCTCCTGCGAAAGGGCAATTGGCCGCAGATGAAGATCGACTATCTTCTGCACATACTTCATCTTGTCATTAAGTGGGAGCTTGAGTTTTCTGAAAATATCAGGGATCATCTTTGAACCAATGTACTCATGTCCATGAAAAGACCATCCAGTTTCAGGTGAATATTTTTTTGTGGCAGGTTTTGCAATATCATGGAGTAATGCCGCCCACCGGAGCCAGAGATTATCAGTGTGCCTGCTTATATTATCCAGCACCTTTATTGAATGGTGAAAGTTATCTTTATGAGATTTCCCTTCAATTGATTCAACTCCCTTCAGATTATCCAGTTCAGGAAGAAAAATTTTCAGAAGTCCGGACTGCTCCAGAAGTATGAAGCCCTTCGATGGACGTTCACACATTATAATCTTATTCAATTCAGTTATTATCCTTTCAGAGGAGACAATCTTTAATCGCTCAGCATTTTCCTTTATTGAATCAAATGTCCGCTCTTCTATGGTAAAGTTGAGCTGACTGGCAAATCTGATCGCTCTCATCATTCTCAGAGGATCATCTGAAAATGTCTTGTCCGGATCAAGGGGTGTACGTATTATCTTTTTCTTTATATCATCCAAACCGCCAAACGGATCAACGAATTTGCCAAAAGTCTCGTTATTGAGGCTGATCGCAAGTGCATTTATTGTAAAATCTCTTCTTTGCTGATCATCTTCAAGGGTTCCGTCTTCAACAACAGGTTTTCTTGAACCTCTGTCATATGACTCTTTCCGTGCTCCTACAAACTCAATTTCGTATTCATTATTTCTGAACATTGCAGTTCCGAAGTTCTTGAATATGCTGATCTTTATCCGAGGATTTATTTTTTTGGCTGCTTTCTTTGCTATTTCAATTCCACTGCCGATTACGACAATATCTATGTCTTTATCAGCATGTTCTCTATGAAGTATACAATCTCTTACCCAGCCTCCGATAACATAAGCTTCAACATTCTCCGATGTCACAACCGAAGAAAGTACCTTGAAAATGTCGTCATTTAGACATATGTTCATATATAGATATGACAATTTGTTGATTTAATCATGACAAAGTTACAATTATAACTTAATTTTGAGCGATTAAGCGACCTTTGATATCATGGCATAAAGGTTGCAGTTTAAACAAACAAGTAATTTCCGATGTTTAATCAGTAAAAAATAGCAATATGACAGAGCATTTAACCAAAGACACGTTTCTGAAGAAAGTATTTAATTTTGAAACAAACAAGGAATGGAAGTTTGAAGGAAGCAAGCCTTGTATCATAGATTTTTATGCCGATTGGTGCGGTCCATGTAAAATGGTAGCTCCTGTTCTTGAAGAACTGGCAAAAGATTTTGATGGAAAAATTGATGTTTATAAAGTAAACACCGAAGAGGAGCAGGAACTTGCGTCAGCATTTGGCATTAGAAGTATTCCTTCTTTCCTGTTCGTCCCATCTGATGGTCAGCCGCAAATGGCTATGGGAGCCCTGCCAAAAGAAACCTTCGTTAAAGCATTTAAAGATGTACTTGGAGTTGAAAAATAAGCTATTCGTCAAAAAAACGATCTGTTTGGTTTAAATTAATTGCAATAATGAAACATTTCAAACGTTTATGCGTTTAACTATTATAAAAAGGATCAGCAGTTTTTTTTCATAGATTTAGGTTTAGGGTAGTAAAGTAGTAAATCAGGGCTTCGGTCCTGATTTATTTTTTATACCATATCCTTGAATATGCTGTTTATCTCATCCTCAGTGGTCTTTAATTTTTTCTGACATTGTTTAATCAGATCAGAAGCACGTTTTACTTCAACCGATAACTTATCGACATCAAGATTACCATTCTCGATATTCCTGAGAATGTCTTCTATTTCAACGATTGCTTCATTAAATGAAAATTCCTTTTTTGTCATATACTGATATTTAAGTTCAAATTTATTCTGACTGTGTGTCTTCTGCAATCTTGCTTTTTATTGTACCGTCAGCGAATCTGGTTTCAATTATATCGTCCGGGAGAAGCAATTCCATTTTCTTTAAAATTTTGCCGTTGAGTGAAGTAATAGTGTAGCCTCTTTTTAGAACATTCTCGGGATTTACAATCTCCAGCACATTGCTTAATCCATCCAACTTAAGGCTATTTCTTTTTACAGTACCTGTTGTAAAGCTGATCAGATCGTACCTGTTCCTCGCCAGACTGGATTCCTTAATTGAAGTATATGCCCTGAAGGAGTTAGTCAGTCTCGACTTAAAGTTAGCAGGGAGGATGCCTGCTCTTACAATATATTCTTTTCCAATATTTGCTACCCTGAGAATTTTTGCTGACAGATCCTCTCTGATTTCCGATATCAGCAACCTTACTGATGGCACCATATTGCTCTTTAAAGAGTCAACTACACTCCTGTTCTTGTCAATTATCAATCTGAACGTTTCCATAATGCATATACTGAGTTCCGCCAGTCGTCTGTCAATCTCAGCAGTGCAATCAATAATGAAGTTGGCAACAGCAGTTGGCGTTTTTAATGATTTACAGGCAACCATGTCAGCAACAGTCTCATCTTTATCGTGGCCTATGCCTGTTATTACCGGCAAAGGAAACTGAGTTATATGGTATGCAATATTATAGCAATCGAACCAGCTGAGATCCGATTGTGAGCCACCTCCCCTTATTATTGCCACGACATCAAATAATTCTGATCTTGCCGCAATTCGGTCAAGGGAACTGATAACTCCTCTTTCTGTATCTGCTCCCTGCATTGGTGTTTCAAAGAGAACGGGATAAAAGACATATCCCTGGCTGTTCCCTTTCAGATGATTGATGAAATCTGAATAGCCAGCTGCATTTGCTGATGAGATAACAGCAATTCTTTGAGGTACAAGGGGAAAATCGAGTTCCCTGTTCATTGAAAAGACACCCTCATCTTCAAGTTTTTTGATGATCACCTGACGTTTCATCGCCATTTCTCCTAAGGTAAATGCAGGATCGATGTCGCATATTATCAGGCTTAGACCATACAGTTCGCTGTATTCTATTTTTACCTTAACAAGGATTTTCAAGCCTTCCCTGAGTGTTTCCCCGGTAACATTTTCAAAATAAGATTTCAGGAACCTGTGACGTTTGCTCCAGATTATTGCTTTAACTTTTGCCCTTACATTCTGCTCACCAGATTTTTTTTCAATAAGCTCAAGATAACAATGACCTGAGAAATTTTCCTTTATTTCGGAAATTTCGGCAATCACCCAATAGAAATCCGGTAGAGCCAGGTATAAGGAATCCCTTATGACAAGCTGTAGTTCGGAGAGGGATAATTTTTCGGGCATAATCAGTTTCTTAGCTTAATGATTTTTCGTACGACCGTTCCGCTCTTCTTTATTAACCTGATAAAATAAATGCCCTGTTCACGGTTTCGAAGTTCAGTAATTTGCAAAGTACGGCCGGCGTAATTTTTAATTTCTTTCCTGTATATTATTTTGCCAGACAACGTAATAATCTCTATAACAAGATTTTCTGGCCTTTGGTCAAAAATTAATTCAATATCACCAGTAGTAGGATTTGGACCGGCAACTATTTCTTCATCAGGTTTGTTAACGTACCTGTCCTGAAGCTCTGTCAGTGCAGCGACCATATCGGGTATTCCATAACCAAACAGTGAATCGGGTGAGTTGAATCTGTCGCCGCTTGAGTGGAAAGCATCAATAACTTCTGTGTTCAGCGCTTCAGGAACAGCCTGTAAAAGGCAGGCAGCCATGCCGCTCAGAACCGGGCATGAGAATGATGTACCGTTTGATCTTCCAATAAATCCCTGGGTGGTTTGTACGGGTACATATACTCCCAATGCAGCATTATCAGGTTTAATACGGCCATCAGAAGCTGGTCCTGCTGAAGAGAAGCTGGAAATATTGTTATTTCCGTCGACTGCGGCAATTGCAAGAACGCTGTCGCCATCTGAAGGGAAAATAATCTTCCTCCATGGATTGTCCCTCTCATTGCCTGCACTGTTCACAACCAGAATTCCTTTTGAGGCTGCAATATCGGCAACTCTTGTTATAAAAGCTGTGTTTCCGTCAAGGTCTTCAGGCTTGTAATCAAGATCAGGATCATCGAAAGTGTAATATCCGAGTGATGAAGAAATAATATCTGCTCCCGCACTGTCTGCGAACTCAGCTCCTGCTGCCCAGAAATCTTCCTCACACGGAAATTCCGACCCGACATCTTCAGTCAGCAAAAGCAAAAAGTCAGCTCCCGGCGCTGTTCCTTTGATATACTGAGGTATATCTCCTGCAAGTACTGACATGACAGCAGTACCATGATTGTTGAAATCATAGACGAACTTTTTATTTCTGACAAAATCATAAGTGGCTTTTATTCCCTTCCTGTTCCTGAGGCTTGCCAGGGATGAAATCAGGTCAGCATCTGTAAAACCTCCGTCGAGTACAGCTATAAGTACATTTTTCCCGTCATATCCGGAATCGTGCAGGGGATATCCATTAACCATAGTAACCGGTCTGTCATATGGAGGAAAATCCTGACTTACAACCTCGAAGTACAGTTTGTTATTGAAACCATCCTTTTTACCCGGAGTCTTGACTTTTTTTATTTCAGAAACAAAAGGTAAATTCAGCAAGGCGGAAGCATCAGTTATCGTATTTGTTTTGAATAATGCAGTGTTCATCCATTTTGATGTGCTATGCAGAATAAATCCGGAATCAGAAATCTGTTCAATATACGGCTGATAAACAGGAAGATCCCTGAAATCAGGATAGGGTATTCCGGCTTTTTCCCTGCGCATTATAGCTTTTGCAGAAAGAAGATCTCCGGGATTGTAATTTATATCACCTTTGTCAGTCATGTAAACTCTGTAGAAGAAGGAATACTCCGTCTCCTGTCCATATACATTATTTACAGCAAAAAGGATCAAAAAGGTAAAAGCGGTTTTCACTCTTGTTTTAATTGAAGAATGTATTTTTCACCACATTGCTCCGGTTTTATCCGGATCTGCAATTTTGGCTGGATTTTGCTCCAGAGAATCAAGATAATCCGACTCATCTATATCCATTTGCCGGTCATCTGTTATTCCGGCAAAGTAATTAAGCTTATACTTAACTGAGCCATCATTGTTATAGATAAGCCAGAGGCCATCTCTTGAATCATTTTTATACTGACCTGAAAACTGGATATTTCCGTTTTCATGCCATGCCTCGAATTTCCCATTTATTTTGCCGTTCAAGTATGATGATTTCAAACAAACAGAGCCATTGGGAAAGGAACGGATCCATTCTCCGTTTTTCACATCATTAATGTAGGTAATTCTTTCAGCTACCGTAGAATCGGGAAAAAATTTTACTGAGAGGCCATTTTTAAGGTTTTTTGTATAGTATTCCTCCAGTATTTTGTATCCGTCTATTGATATGGAGAAAAACTGCCACTTTCCCTCCTTTAGCTGGTTTACATATTTACCTTTTGATGATATATAACCATTGGGATGGTAGATGCTTGCAAAAGCTTCTTTGCCATTGGGGCTGAAAGTGAGATTTGACTTCAGTACTTTATTTTTATAATATCTTTTAAATTCTCCAACCGGATGATCATCTTTAAAAAATCCTTCATAAAAAACATTCCCGTTAGGATAATACTTGATCCATTGGCCTTGTTTCCTTCCTTGCGGATCAGTTTGATTAATTACTGTTTCCTGTCCGGACAGAAGGCCTGAAATGGCAATAAGAATCGTAAAAGACAATATTTTAAGAGTCATTTTGATTTAACGGAATAATCACTATAAAAGTACAAAATTAAGGATGATTCAGAGATTTGCGGTATACCAATAAAAAAAAGAGGCTGAAATATTTCAACCTCTTCTTCTTTATTGTCATTTAAATTATTTTACCTCTTCAAAGTCAACATCTGTCACCTCTTCATTACCAGGTTTGTTATTGTTTCCACCAGGCTGTTCAGGTTCAGTTTGTTGCGTGTTCTGGCTTGTATTCTGAGCTGTTTTATACATCTCTTCAGAAGCAACCTGCCAGACTGAATTTAATTCTGCAAGAGCTTTGTCAATTGCATCAACATCCTGCGATTTGTGAGCCTCGCGGAGTTTTGCAAGAGCAGATTCAATGGCTGGTTTTTTATCTGCCGGCAGTTTGTCGCCGAATTCTTTAAGCTGTTTTTCAGTGGTGAAGATCATACTGTCAGCAGTATTGATTTTCTCTATCTTATCTTTTGCTTTGGCATCTGCTTCTGCATTGGCTTTAGCTTCATCTCTCATCCTTCTGATTTCCTCATCACTCAGTCCCGAAGATGCTTCAATCCTGATTCTCTGTTCCTTACCTGTTCCCCTGTCTTTGGCGCCTACATGCAGGATTCCGTTTGCATCTATATCGAATGATACCTCAATCTGTGGTACCCCTCTTGGGGCGGGGGGAATACCATCGAGATGGAATCTTCCTATTGTTTTATTTGAAGGAGCCAGGGGTCTTTCACCCTGAAGCACGTGAATCTCAACAGAAGGCTGGCTGTCGGCAGCGGTTGTGAAAACTTCAGTTTTCTTTGTCGGGATTGTTGTGTTTGATTCAATCAGCTTTGTCATAACTCCACCCATAGTTTCGATACCGAGAGACAGTGGTGTAACATCGAGAAGCAATACGTCCTTAACTTCTCCTGTGAGCACACCACCCTGTATCGCTGCACCTACTGCAACCACCTCATCGGGATTAACGCCTTTTGAAGGTACTCTGCCGAAGAATTTTTCAACGAGTTGCTGTATTGCAGGAATCCGGGTTGAACCTCCAACAAGAAGCACCTCATTTATTTCTGTAACCGAAAGACCTGAATCCTTCAGAGCAATTTTACATGGCTCTATACATGCCTGTATAAGCTTGTCACATATTTTTTCAAAATGTGAGCGGGTAAGTGTTTTGACAAGATGCTTTGGAATACCGTCAACCGGCATTATATATGGTAGATTTATTTCAGTTGATGTGGAACTGGAAAGTTCAATCTTGGCTTTTTCAGCTGCTTCTTTCAGACGTTGCAGCGCCATTGGATCTTTTCTCAGGTCAATACCTTCATCCTTGAGAAATTCCTCGGCCATCCAGTCGATTATCATATGGTCGAAATCATCTCCACCAAGGTGTGTATCTCCATTTGTGGATTTTACTTCAAATACTCCATCCCCAAGTTCAAGAATTGATATATCGAAAGTACCTCCACCAAGATCGAATACTGCAATTTTCAGATCCTGTGCTTTTTTGTCAAGTCCATATGCAAGTGAAGCTGCTGTAGGCTCATTGATGATCCTTTTAACATTCAGACCTGCAATCTCACCAGCTTCTTTCGTAGCCTGCCGCTGTGAATCACTGAAATATGCCGGAACTGTAATAACGGCATCGGTAACTTCCTGGCCGAGATAATCTTCAGCAGTTTTCTTCATCTTCTGAAGAATCATGGCTGAAATCTCCTGGGGAGAATACATTCGGTCTTCTATTTTTACCCGGGCTGTATTATTCTCGCCTTTTACAACGGTATATGATACCCTTTTAATTTCTTTTGTGACTTTATCAAATGTCTCCCCCATAAATCTTTTTATCGAATATATGGTCTTCCTTGCATTAGTAATGGCCTGACGTTTGGCAGGATCACCAACTTTCCGTTCGCCATTTTCGACAAAGGCAACTATGGAAGGAGTAGTTCTCTTACCCTCACTGTTAGGAATAACAACAGGTTCGTTGCCCTCCATTACTGCAACGCATGAATTTGTTGTTCCCAGATCTATACCAATTATTTTTCCCATCTTATTATAGTTTAAAAAATTTCTTTTTTTCAATCTTCCATGATCAATGATTATGCCATTGTATTTCTTTTGTCCTTTTATGAAAAAATGGCACCTGTTCTATTACTGTGTATTCCAAAACGAGGTGTTATTTATGAAGATCTTCAGTCAGATTTGAATGGAATGCTGTTCGATATGTATAATTATATTGCATATAATACAGATAATGAGTATATTAAGGATTACGAGATATTACCACCTCCTGCCTGATGTTACATTTATACTAACTAAAAGAGATCTGAATCAATTCAGTGACAAAAAGACATGATATGTATAAACATTCTGACAAAAAGCAATAAACCAATCGTTCATTCTTTCCTCCCTGGCTGGGAATCTAATTGTTACAAAACAATTCTGTAACTTTGCTCATTGTACTAATACGTTAACTATGCCGATACATAAATCTGTGAAAAGGGTTACAACTCATGTACTGAATGAGATGAAACTGAGAGGTGAAAAAATTGCCATGCTGACAGCTTATGACTATTCTATTGCAAGGATTATTGATGAAGCTGAAATAGACGTTATACTTGTCGGTGATTCTGCTTCAAATGTAATGGCAGGCTTCGACACAACATTGCCCATCACCCTCGATAATATGATTTATCATGCTGCATCGGTTATGCGTGCAGTAAAAAGAGCCCTTGTGGTAGTTGACCTTCCATTTGGTACTTACCAGGGTAATTCAAAAGAAGCTCTTGCATCATCAATAAGAATAATGAAAGAAACCGGGGCCCATGCAGTCAAGCTTGAAGGAGGAAAACAGGTTGTTGAATCAATTGAGAGAATTCTTTCAGCCGGAATTCCAGTCATGGGACATCTTGGGTTAACCCCACAGGCAATACATAAATTCGGTACATATGTTGTAAGAGCAAAAGAAGAAGATGAGGCTCAGAGGCTGATGGAAGATGCCAAACTTCTTGAACAGACGGGTTGTTTTGCGATAGTGCTTGAAAAAATACCGGCCCTGCTTGCCGAAGAGGTCACTAACAGCTTAAAAATTCCTCTGATAGGCATTGGAGCAGGTGGAAAAACAGATGGACAGGTTCTGGTGCTTCACGATATGCTGGGTATTACACAGGAGTTTTCACCCCGCTTTCTCAGAAGGTACCATAACCTTCATGCAGAGATAAAGGGCGCCGTACAGGCTTATATCACTGATGTAAGGTCGCATGACTTCCCTAATGAAAAGGAGCAATATTAATAGCCAGCAACTCCCTTCCGCCGCGGAACGTTTGATAATCCTGCATGGCTGGACAAACGGTTTTAATAATAGCTAAAGAGCCTGACCAACAAAATAGATATGGTCAAACGATAAAATTAAATGCATAAAATCAAAAATGGTCGAAATACTTTACGAAGATAATCACTTAATTGCTGTATACAAAAAATCATCCGATCTGGCACAGGGCGATAAGACCGGGGATGTTTCCCTTGATGATGAGGTAAAAAAATACATCGAACTGAAATATAAAAAGCCCGGAGCAGCTTTTCTTGGTGTGGTTCACAGGCTGGACAGACCGGTTAGCGGTATCATCCTGTTTGCAAGAACCTCAAAAGCACTTGCAAGATTGAACGAGATGTTTAAATCAAGGCAGGTTAAAAAGGTATACATGGCAATTGTTAAGGAAAGACCTCCGGAAGATGAAGCAACGATTACTCATTTTCTCAAGAAAAACGAAGCGCAAAATAAAAGTTATGTGTTTGATAACGAGGTAAAAGGATCAAAAGAGGCATCATTGACATACAAGCTTATTGGAAGATCAGAAAAGTATTATCTTCTCGAGATCGGGCTTCATTCTGGAAGACACCACCAGATAAGGGCACAGCTTGCAAAGATCGGCTGCCCCGTAAAAGGTGATCTGAAGTATGGTTTCCCCCGATCGAATGAAGACGGAGGAATAAGCCTCTTTGCCAGAAAACTTGAATTTATACACCCCGTAAAGAAGGAACCTGTTACGATACTGGCTCATTTCCCTGAAGGAGATATCTGGTCAGTGTTCATGGAATCAGTAAAATAGCCCGTTTCTGAATTATCCCTGGTTATGCACTTTAGTTAAATTCAGTGTTATTTTGAGTTAAGAAAAAGTTAAACTTAACTCAATGGATTACTTATTATATAAATTTGCATTATGAAGAAGGTAAGATTTCCGGGCCTTATCCTAATGATGTTATTTTCTGTCATCGGGATAATAATGGTACAGATAATCTGGATAAGGAATGCCATAGGAATACGGAATGAAATTTTTAATAATGCAGTAATTATTAGTCTTAATAATGCCGCAGGAGCAATTGAATCATCGCGCAAGATGGAATTCTTTAACAATTTCATTTTGTCCGATCCTTTAAGCTCCGGCGATCCTTCCAAAGATATTCAAAGTTATATCAGGTCAAGAAACGATTCAATTTCTGATCATTCAACTATATTTAACGGAAGGATTACCAACCGGACCGTAACAGAAAATCTGAATACAGGTGAAATAACTTCTGTAAATAAATCCTATTCCTATTCAAACGATACAACTGTATCATCAGGTGATTCAACTACTTTCATTGTTACAGCTCCTGATAAATCCGGTAAAATGGAAATAGTAAAAAAAGGCGAAAGGTCAGATTCAGGTCCGGGTGCTGTATATATTGAGCAAAATGAATTTCTGGAATGGGTAAAAAGAAGATCCAGTGAATTTCAGAACATGAGCGATCAGATGATTTCAGAGATTTACCAGTGGGAGAAGACCATAAATCTCGATAAAAATGAAATCAGCAAAGCAATAAGTCAGTCATTATCATACGCAGGCATCAACACTCCTTTTGAATTCGCAATAATCAGAAACGGAACAGTGCAGGATGGAATATTCAGAGAATCATATAAAGATGACTTCTTAAAGAGCAATTACAGGGTCAGGCTGTTTCCTATCAATATAATACAGCAGGATCTTCTTCTATCTGTGATTTTCCCCGAACGTGTAAATTACCTTTTAGGTTCAATGGCCTGGATACTTGCCGGATCTTTGCTCTTTTCCCTCTTCATTGTCGCAACATTCGGATTAAGTCTGTTTTTCATAATCAGGCAGAAGAAGATATCGGAGATGAAATCTGATTTTATAAATAACATTACCCATGAATTTAAAACACCTATTGCCACCATATCGCTTGCTGCCGATACAATAACCAATCCAAAGGTCATCAGGGATGAAGCAAGCATCAGGCATTTTATTGGCATGATTAAAAAGGAAAACAGCCGGATGAATAAAAAAGTGGAGACTATTCTCCAGATTGCCTCGCTTGATAAAAAGGAAATTGAATTCAACTTCGAAGAAGTATCAGTTCACACAATAATTGAATATGTTCTGGATGCCATAGATATACAGGTTCAGCAACGTAACGGAAAGATTTCGCTTAATCTCGATGCAGAGAATCCTGTGATATGGGGCGACTATGAACATCTCTGCAATCTGGTAAATAATCTTCTTGATAATGCGATAAAGTATTCACCTGAGTCGCCCGATATTACTATTTCAACGAAAAATGAAGAAAAAGGATTAATTTTGATTGTAGAAGATAAAGGTATCGGAATGACAAAAGCAGTTCAGAGTAAAATATTTGAAAGATTTTACAGGCAAAGCTCGGGTAATGTACATGATGTTAAAGGTTTTGGTCTGGGTCTGAATTATGCCAACGCCATCATAGAATCACATAAGGGAAGCATAGAAGTAATCAGCGAACCTGGGAAAGGAAGCCGGTTCGAAGTATTTTTACCTTTTAACTGGGAGAACTAAAATATGACAGACAAGCCTGCTAAAATTTTTCTGGTTGAAGATGATCTGAGTTTCGGATCAGTTCTTAAGTCCTACCTTGAGATAAATGATTTTTCCGTTGAATGGGTTGACGACGGAAAATATGCTATGGAGCATTTCAGGAAAGGTGTTTTTAATATATGTATCCTCGACGTCATGCTCCCTCATGTTGATGGTTTTACAATAGCAAACGAAATCAGGCAGATCAATAATGAAATACCCATCGTTTTTCTGACAGCCAAAAAATTGAAGGAAGATGTGCTAAAGGGATATGATGCCGGAGGAGACGATTATATAACAAAACCTTTTGATACAGATATACTTCTTGCCAAGATACGTGCAATACTTTCAAGACGCGACTTTCAGGATAGTGCAAAGGACATTTATGAGATCGGTAAATTTATTTTCAACTCAAAACTGAGAACGCTCACCATCGGAGATGATGAAAAGAAATTATCACCTAAGGAATCACAGCTGCTCGAATTGCTGGCAATTAATCCCAATGCTTTGATAAGCAGGGAAGTAGCATTAAAGAAAATATGGGGTGCCGGTGATTATTTTACTGCTAGAAGCATGGATGTCTACATAACCAAACTCAGGAAGTATCTGGCTGATGATCCTTCACTTGTCATAAAAAATATTCATGGGGCAGGGTTTCAGCTTATTATTCTGGAAGACTGAGGTTTTCTAACCGGAATTGCATCGGGAGAAGGCTGCTCACACCGTCAATAATGAAAATCCGTTTTTTCCCTGAAAGGATTATCCTGATCTTGTTCCCGTTTCTTAATTCTTCCTCAACCAGCATCTGGCGGCAATTTCCGCACGGAGGAATCGGCTCCTCAGTAAAATCATCAGTTGCTGAAGCTGCAATAGCAATAGCAACAGGTATATCGCCGGGGAAATTTGAAACTGAGTTTGACAGAGCACTCCTTTCGGCACATATCCCTGATGGGAAGGCCGCGTTTTCCACATTTACACCACTGACAATTTTGTTGCTTGCCAGCCTGATAGCTGCACCAACCTTGAATTTTGAATAAGGAGCATAGGCATTTACTGTTATAGCACGTGCTGCAAAAAGTAGTTCCCTGTCATTATCTTCCAGTTCCTCTGCATTTTCATATTCCTTAAATGAAAATGATATATCCCTTTTTATCATATCGCTCTGAGTCAGTTATCTTACAAATTTAATAATAAACAGAAAGCCGGCTGGCTAAAATTCCTTAAACCTGATGCATTAACTTAAAGTACCCTGTAAAGTCCTCTTTTTTTCTATTTTTGTATTCAAAGGTATTTGAATGTATATACGATTAATATATAGAAGCTTTCTTCTGGTCCTGCTTTCCGGGATTGTTTCCTGCAAAGCATATACTCCCGTAGTTACAAACACAGGTTCATATAAACCACTTGAGGATTATATCACAAAATACAGCATGCTGGCTGTTTCAGAGATGAAGAGGACAGGAATTCCTGCCAGTATAACCCTCGCTCAGGGAATGGTTGAATCGGATTATGGCCGCAGCTACCTGGCACGCGAAGCCAATAACCATTTTGGAATTAAATGTCACAGCAACTGGAAAGGTGAAGTAAGCAGGTACGATGATAACAAAAGGAATGAATGCTTCAGGAAATACTCAGATGCTGAAGAGTCATTTCATGATCATTCGGAATTTCTGAGAACAGGGTCGCGCTACAGCTTCCTGTTTGATTATGATCCTTCTGATTATAAAGCCTGGGCAAAGGGACTGGTCAGGGCAGGTTATGCAACAAATCCCGATTACGCAAATATGCTCATCAGGAAGATAGAGGAAAATAACCTTTGGCAATATGATGATGTTAAAATGTTACGTACTTCTCCCCCGGTAGCAGCAAATGTACCTTCCGGCAAGGATGCATCTGTTCAGGTACTTAAAAATGACGATACACAGCTTGTTCATAAGGAAGCCGGAAATTCGGTGCTGGCTCGTCCGGCAAGAATTATGGAAAATAACCGTATACAATATATTATTGTAAAAGACGGAGATACAAAGGTCAGGCTTGAAAAGGAATTAAACCTTCTCAGATGGGAACTTTCAAAATACAATGATTTGGATGCTGATTTTTCTCCTGTTACCGGACAAATGCTTTATCTGCAGCCCAAGAGGGATAAAGCTGAAATTGGAATCGATTATCATAATGCAATGGAAGGTGATTCAATGTACCTTATTTCGCAGAAATATGGTATTAAGCTGAAGAGCCTGTATGAGATGAACCGGATGTCTCCCGGCACAGAGCCGGAACCTGGCAGCAGATTATGGCTGAGAGGTATGAAACCGGTTAACTGACGATACTATAATCAGTTATTCTGAATCCTCTGAGAAATTCACTGGTATTCATTCGTTTGCGGCCTTCAAGCTGAAGGCTTATAACATTAATGAAGCCATCACTGCATGCAATCCTGATAAAATGTTCCCCATCGGAAACTATGGTGCCTGGTTTAAGATCATGGCTCTCAATCAGCGGCTGGCTTTCGTAAATCTTAAATGAAATGGTAATCGTATCTTTCCTGAAGAAGGATTTAGCACAGGGGTAGGGGGATAGTCCTCTGATGAAATTATGAATCTTTACTGTTTCATTATCCCAGTTTATAATACAATCCTCCGGGTGGATCTTCGGTGCCGGCCTGGGGGGTACATCCTGTTTTATATAATCTGACTGTGAGGTGGGCTTAAGAGTTTTGTCGGAAATTCCCTCAAGGGTTCTGATCATAAGCCTTGCTCCAAGTTTCATCAGCCGTGAATGAAGATCCCCTGCATTTTCAAAAGGAAATATTGGCACTTCTTCCGAGAGAAGAATTTTGCCTGTGTCAATATTTTCATCTATGAAAAAAGTTGTTACCCCGGTTACTGTTTCTCCATTCATTATTGCATGGTTTATAGGGGCAGCACCTCTGTAATGAGGCAATAATGAAGCATGCAGGTTAATTGTTCCTATAGAAGGTATTTTCCACACAACCTGCGGGAGCATCCTGAAGGCAACAACAATAAATATATCTGCTTTAATTTCTTCAAGGGCAGCTATGAAACCAGGATCCTTAAGATTTACCGGCTGCAGCACCGGGAGTGAACTTAATTCTGCGAATTCCTTTACAGCTGATTTTATTATCTTCCTTCCTCTTCCGGCAGGTTTATCGGGAGCTGTAACTACGCATGCAACATCATAGCCATTCATAAGCAGTGCCCCGAGAGTTGCTACTGCAAACTCAGGTGTTCCCATGAATACTATCCTAAGGTTCTTCATGTAGTTAAATATCTAATATTCAATCTTTTACACTATGTTTATAGCAACTAAGATTATGACCCATCTTATTAGCTTTTGTTTCAAGATAAAATTTATTATATGGATTTGACTGGATTACAAGAGGAATTGTTTCGACAATTTTGATCCCGTACCCTTCAAGTCCAACTCTTTTAACAGGGTTGTTTGAGATCAGCCTGACTTTTCCAAGTCCAAGCTCTCTCATTATGCTGGCTCCCACGCCATAATCCCTTTCATCCTCACCGAATCCGAGTTTGAGATTAGCCTGAACGGTATCCATCCCTTCATCCTGGAGCCTGTATGCTTTGATCTTATTAAGGAGTCCGATTCCGCGTCCTTCCTGGCTGAGATAGATAACAACTCCTTTTCCTTCCGCTTCGACCATCTCCATCGCCTTATGGAGCTGGGGTCCGCAATCGCATCTCAGTGAACCGAATATATCACCCGTGAAGCATGATGAATGTAACCGTACAAGAACAGGTTCATCTTTTGTCCAGGTTCCTTTTATGAGTGCAGCATGCTCAATTCCGTTGCTTAACTGACGGAAAGGGATAAACTCAAAGTCACCTTTTTCGGTAGGGAGCTTTACTTTTTCACCTTTCTCGATGATGGAATCTCTTTCAAGCGTATATGTAATGAGGTCCTTGATGGTGATTATCTTGATATTGAATTTTCTGCTGATTTTAAGCAGGTCTTCAAGCCTTGCCATTGAACCATCATCATTCATTATCTCAACAAGGGCTCCTCCCGGCGTTAAACCGGCTAACCGTGTAAGATCCACAACTGCCTCAGTATGACCAGCTCTTCTTAGTACACCTTTTGATTTAGCTTTAAGGGGGAATATATGTCCGGGCCTTCCGAGATCAAAAGGTTTTGTAGCAGGATCAACGAGGGCTTTTATGGTAAGAGCCCTGTCGCGGGCTGATACTCCTGTTGTTGTTTCTTCATTAAGCAGATCGACCGAGACTGTAAACTGGGTTTCGTGTAGTGAAGTATTATTGCCTACCATCAGATCAAGGTCAAGCTCTACACATCTTTCTTCCGGGAGAGCAGCACATATCAATCCCCTGCCATGTTTGGCCATAAAATTCACAATCTCCGGCGTGATAAGTTCTGCCGCGCATATAAAATCTCCTTCATTTTCCCTGTCTTCATCATCAACAACAATCAGAAGCTTTCCCTTCTTTATATCATCCAGAGCTTCTTCAATTGTATTCAACTTTATATCGTTCATTTATAATTAGTTTTTATTCTGATCCTGTATTATTTTGTGATCCGCTAAATCCAATTCTGTAAATATAGTCCTTAATTTTCCTGAAAAACATGAGGTATGTATCAATATTCATTATAACTGAATCGGTTGTGGCTTTGTAAGTAAGAAACACACCGATCGGCAATAAGATATATGAAGCTGCCCACATTCCTGCAAGAGCACCAATAACATCCTCTTCTACAAGTTTTTGTGCCGAAAGTGAAATTACATAGTATATAACAAAGAAAAAAATCGAGATTACGGCGGGAGTTCCGAGTCCGCCCTTTCTGATAATGGCTCCCAGGGGTGCTCCTATAAAAAAGAACACCAGGCAGGCAAAAGACATTGTCAGTTTCTTATTCCACTCCACCTCATAGCGCCTTATGTTTTTAATCTCATAATGCAATGACTCATTTGTCTGTGCAAGGTAGTTATTGCCATCCTTCAGATTCTCAATAGCCCTTCCGAGCACTTGTTTTTTCTCTGCTAATGTCAATGAATCAAAAAGTATATCGGGATTGAATTGGACATGATTGACTGAGGTATCAGCACTTGACAGGCTGCTCTCCGGGATAATTCGCCTTGAATAAATCTTTGTATTGTTGAACTCATTAAACTGTTCAATAACACGTTCATTGAATTTTTTATTGAGAGAATCTATAGAGAAGGACAATTTTGAAATATTCAGCATGGCGGCGCTGGATCTGAAAAGATCTTCAGTGCTTCTTTCCAGATCAAAACCAGCAAGGGAAATAACTATCGATTGTTCTTTAAAGTAATCTTTCCGGGATGGAAATTTCCTGGCAGACTGGCTTACATTTCTTTCTTCAATTTCATTATAGGAATAACCGTTGTATAGAATCATTATCATTCCTGCTCCATCAGGAGTAGCCTTCATATACCCGGAGTCTGCCAATATCACTGATGTATTGCCCCTCCTGTCCCGGTGATCGTAAATTAAAAGATTATTCATACGGTTTGTTACCGGATCCTTCGTTGTAACCTTAATGCTGAAGTCGGGTACACCGTTGTAAAATGTTCCTGCCTGAATATTTATGTCAGGTTTTTTTCTGCGTATGTCATAGAGCAGAGTTCTGGCCTTTTGAGTTGAATAAGGAAGTACATTATTTGAAAAAAGGAAAGAAATTATGGCAATAAATGAAATAAGAACAATCAATGGCCTCATTATCCGCTGCAATGGGATACCGGATGATTTCAAAGCCGATAGTTCACTGAATTCGCCCATATTTCCGAACGTCATGAGCGATGCAAGCAGAATTGCCAGAGGCAGTGCAGTTGGGACAAATGTAAGTGCAAAATGATATATTAACTCTGAAAGGATTTTATAATCAAGGCCTTTTCCGGCCAGTTCATCAACATACATCCATAGAAACTGCAGGATCAGAATGATAAGCACAATAAAAAATGTGAATATCAACGGACCAATGAAGGATTTTAGTACAAAACTGTCAATCTTCTTCACAGTCTTACAGGATTAGAGTGCAAAACTACTTCATTTTTTTATTTTGTCATTTTTTTTCACCAAAAAGAAAGATAGCTGTGATTTTAAAAAAAAGATTAATGATTTGTTAAAATTCTGTAAAAAAACTGTAACAATTGGTTAGTAACTGTGTTATTAAGTTAAGGTTTCTACCTTGATTGGGGTTGATTATTGCATAAATTTGTGGAGGATCGTCATGAAAAATATGGTAGCTTTAACCGGCATTTCTTTTGAGTACAATACCATCATATTTTTCGAATATGACGATCTCTATATGATTCAGTTCTTTAAGTGCCTTCTTGAATCAAATGTATTAAAACCTGTCACCAAAATTAATCTCAGGTACGAATCAAATTCAGATGAAACATTTTTCCTGAATATTGTTTCTGCCGGAGATAAATGGATAGTTGAAGATCATATAACCCCTCCATTTGCGTTTGAACACAATTCAAAAAGAAATTTATTTGATGAAATTGAAGAATTCCTGCCATTTCAGCATAATTTATCCCAATCAACACAAAGTGTTCAGTTAAATTCTTGAATTTTAGCTCCCTGGTTTTATACATTGTCTGTAAGTTATTTAGGGTTAACCTTGACATTGGAAATCATAATATCTCATTTATCCAATAATACATATTGGTTTGATTTTCAATCGTCAACACTTCATGTGAAAAAATCTATGAATTTTTCAGGTTAGATTTTAACTCAACAATTATCTGATAATTACGAAGATTAATGAGAATTTAAATTTTTTATGAACTTTTCAGTAAGGTAAGATGTTTGATCTTGCAGAAGAGCTTATGAAAAAATTTAGATTTATTATTCCCCTTTTATTCCTGTTCTCCTGTATAAATGAAAAAGAATCAACCTTACCGGTCCTGGCCATCGAAGATGTTTCTGACATTACACAAAAAAGTGTAGTTCTGCAAAGTAACATTTCTGATGATGGGGGTGCGGAGATTACCGGACGTGGGATTTGCTGGTCTGTCAGTCCGAACCCCCGTACAGAGGGTAACAAGACAACTGATGGGTTGGGTTCAGGATCTTTTTCAAGCACAATAGCAGGTTTGGAAGAAAATACAACGTATTATTTGCGTGCTTATGCTGTAAATGAAGCAGGTACCGGATATAGCAGCCAGTTGGAGATCAGGACGGGCAAATTGGAACCCTGGATGAAATTACCATATTTTGCATTGCCATCTACGGGTGTTTCTTTGATGGTTGGACAAGAAGTTACGATCTATGGAGATGCTCTTATAAACGTCCCGGTCCGGAATAATCTTCAGGTCACATATTCCTGCAATACAGGTACAAAATCGGGCATCAATTATGTGTTTAAGCCAGTTGCCGGTGATACCGGAGATCATACACTTACGATGACTTTCAGGAGTAATGGGATTTTATTAACTGCAAAAACAATAAAAGTGACTATCTATCCGAAAGCCGGTGCAGGGAATAAAAAGATATTATTGATAGGAGATTCAACAATGCCTCCGGATGTACAGCAGGCAAAAATTAAAACTGTATTGAACAACACTGCCTTGACCTTCCTGGGAACAGTGGGCTCGATTTATAAAAATGAAGGATATGGCGGAGCCTCATGGAATTCATATTTAACCGGCACCCATGGAAAATTTACTAAAAACGGAGTTTTAAACATCCCTGCATACTTTTCTGATTATTCAGTTGAAACTCCTGATTATGTTTATATCAGGCTGGGAATCAATGATACATTCCCTTTTTGCGAAGATGGATCAGGACCCATTACAGATGAAGCCATTGCAGAAATAATTAGTAATGCCAAAAGGTTAATAGATGCTTTTCTCGGATATAATGCTAACCTGAAAGTCATTTTGGGAATACCCACAATAACTGAAAATTCCGGGGAGGGCTGGAAAAAAGATTATGGAGATTCCAGGGATCAGAATTTGTTTATAGAGCAGATACACAGGTACTGGACGACTTTTACTGAAACATTTGCAAATGGCAGTTACAATCCCAGGGTCGATTGCAGCTATGATGCAATTTTCCTTGACAGGGATGAAGGTTATCCGAAAGCCGGTGCTATTCACAATAATGGGGTACATCCCGATCAGTCAGGATTTGAGCAGCTGGCAACGGGAATGGCTTTAACCTTCAATAAATTGATTAATGCTGAATAGAACGGGAGATTTGAAGAAGATTCCTATATCCCCAACATCCTTTTAAGATCTGTAATCTGTGAATCCCACAGATATATTGCGTCTTCTTTTTCTTCAGGTTCTGCAAAGTCGGATATGATAAGTGCCAGATCGCCTGTAAGTTCCTCTATGTTGATTCTAAACTCAAAATAATTCGTTTCTTCATTTTTTATACCCATCCACTCAAATCTTACCAGTTTATTATCTTTCAGCGCTGACAATCGTGCTTTCGATGCTGTATTATTCCAGTAAAAAGAAAAAAGATCGCCCTCAACATTTACTTTCTCAGCAAACCATTCACCTAATCCCTCGGGCGTGCTTAGCCGGGAAAAGAGAACTTTGGGTGAACAGTTAAGACTGTATTCCAATTCAAACTTCGATCTCATGATAATTTTTATACTTTATTCGTAACTATTTCTGCAATATAGAAAAAATATTGAAACTAAAAAACCTTATTGCTAATTTGTATCAAACTCATTATATTTGCACCCGCAAAAAGGACAGAGGATAACTTCTGAATGAAGAATAACTCAATCCGAGTCTGGCGAGATAGCTCAGTTGGTTAGAGCGCATGATTCATAATCATGAGGTCCGGGGTTCAATTCCCCGTCTCGCTACTTGATAATCAGACAGATAGCTACTTACACGGTGGCTATCTTCATTTGGAGCAGGATACCGGAGTAGGATTTTCAAGTGTTTTAAAAAAATACTTACCATTCATTTCTGCCACTATTCTCATCACATCCATATAGTGTTTGTTTGTAAGGAGACAGAATTTATGATTCTCCGGGCAATTGCCCTGTATGCAATATGAAACTGGTAGCTACCGGTAATCATTAAGCAGTGAACAGTTTATAATGTTTATTGTTAATATAATGATAATTAATGGTATAATCCTGTGGCGGATCAGTTGTATATGATGAATATGATGCATAAAAACCAGCAATGATGCAGATGATGATGGGTAACATGATGGACGTGGTCGCAACTGATTCCACAAGCAGTCATTATATGGTAAATACGATGGCTAATCATCCTCATATGAAGCAAATGATGATGCGCCAAGGCTCCCAACAATACTAAAAATCAGATTTGTGCATACTATGAAGCGTATTTTATTTTCACATAATAAATAAAAAAGGAGGTTATTATGGACATGGTAAACGATCCGGCAGCATATGGTTACGGTTTTCCCTGGCATTGGATTTTTGGATTAATTGTTGTTTTTCTTGTTGGTTTTATAATTTTTAAGTTAATACAACGAAACAAGAAAAAAAAATTCGATTCACGCTGATTTTTTCAAATAAGTCCTATTCAACT
>JBBQJD010000053.1:0-26688 GCA_038325595.1 Bacteroidales bacterium
CCGTAACTTTTCAGCTCATCGATCCATTTCGGCTCATACCTGCCAGTAAATTTTACAATTAGACGTGAATCGCTCAGCCTGAATTCAACAGCCCCGTAACCTGAAACCCTGGTTTCCGGAAAGTCCGCTTCGATACCGTCATTCTTACTATCAGGCAATTGTTGGGTTTCCTCAGTTTCTACAATTGTCCGGGGTATTTCGGGAACTTCCGAAAAGTCATCGGAGGTATCAGAGGGTTTGCTGCTTTTTGGGATTATCAAAGAAATATCAACATCAGCCTTATCCCTGAAAGCTTTGAGCATCTCTCTCATGTAGCACTTATAAGCCTCCGGCCACGTCAGTCACATCATTTCTAAGTTTAATCCATTCGAAATAACAGTGCCGCAGACAGAAACCAAATTATATACTCAAGTTAAACAAACTTTTTTAAGTAAAAAGATAATTAGCATTATTTATGGTATTGCTGGGATAAAATTCCTGATGAAAATAAAGTCTCAAAAGTTAAATCCATTAACCGCGGAGGTCGCAAAGGATTTAACGCAAAGATCGCAAAGGGGTATATTTCAACGTTTTGACTTGCGTCCTTTGCTACAACTCAGCGTCCTACTATATAACTTTTTTTATATCTTTTTGATTTGAAAAACATGCCTTCTCTGTGCTCCTCTGTGAAACTCTGTGTAACTATTTTGAGATTAAAAACTTACACAGAGAACCACAGAGGTACCCAGAGTTATTTTTTAGTAAATAAGGGTTTAAATGAATTGTAACAATTGTTACAATATGTATTTTGATTTCCTCTGTGAAACTCTGTGACTCCTCTGTGAAACTCTGTGTAACTATTTCAAAATTAAAAACTTACACAGAGAACCACAGAGGTACCCAGAGTTATTTTTAGCAAATAAGGGTTTAAATGAATTGTAACATTTGTAACAATATGTATTTTGATTTTCTCTGTGAAACTCTGTGTAAGTTCTTCAATGGTTCTGTTTCCCGCATTTTTTACCCCTAAATCCCCCGAGGGGGACTTTTAATTTGTTTATTTTCAAAACTTCAAGTTATTAAATTTGAAGTTCCTACCTTTTCCGTAGGAGGGAAGGCTTTATTTGGTGCTCCTTTATCCTGGGGGAAGGTTGGGAAGGGGGTATGACTAAATATACAATTAGTATTTTATGCTTAATTGCCGATACTCTTAATTTTATTTAATCCAAAACTAACCTGTTCTTAATCCTGTTTAATTAAAAAACAGAAAACTTGCAACACAATTTCTGTTTATCATCCTGAACAAGTAGTACCTGAACCATTAAAAATTATTAAGAAATGAAGAAGGAAAGCAGAATTACGGAGATAAGTCCGTTAGCCGGAGGTCTCGTGAGGATCCACAAAGTTATCACCAGGGGGTTAAAAATTTCTATCCGGAAGTGTGATGAGTACATCGAAAAGAAAGGCATACCTCCCAGGGAAATTGAGGGTTTTACCAGATACATATCAACACTGAAATGGGTTACTCATTCCCATCATCTGAGTGAAGATGAAATAGCTTTCCCTTTTTTCAAAGACCGTATAAAGGCACCATACAATCGTCTGAAGGATGACCATATTATCATGGTACAAATGCTGGAGAAGATGGACAAAAGTCTTCAGGAGCTGCCATCATATGGAGTTGGCAAACTGCGCGACATGCTGCAGGAACTGAACGGGATATGGGAATCGCATATTAAAATCGAGGAGGAAAATTTCACAGCCGAAAAATTGCAGGGGATCATTGGATTGGAGGAACAGGAGAAGCTGGTGGAAAAGATTGCCGAACATGGTCAGAAGAACTCCGGCCCTGGGCCTCTTACCCTTCCTTTTGTACTCTATAATCTTGAAAGAAAAGACAGAGAGACCATTATGATGTCCCTGCCCTGGATTGTCAGAAAAGTCCTGATACCGATTGTCTGGAGAAAACAATGGAAGCCAATGAAACCGTTTCTTTTGTATCAGTAAAGAAGTAATAACCATTTTCAGCTCTGAGAAAAATCTTCCCTTCACTGACTTTTCCCATCAGTCTGTCTCTCCTTCCCTGATAAAAGCTTTGCAAATACTTGTTTATACCGGTATTCAAACTATAATCCGGTTCAACCATCTTGTTATTTTTACAACTAGCTGATATACAAGCTATAAGAAGAAGGAGAAATATTTGTTTCATCAGAGGTTCTTTCATTAAATCAACACCTTCAACTTACCGGTTTCATCCACACCAGCTGTTCTTCAATATTCTCATGAAGCCTGTAATGCTTTATGTGGTTGCTTATGCTCTCCCCGATAATTTCAATCTTGCTTAAATCAGCAATCCCCAGTCCTGTTTGTGCACAATAATTCAGATAACCTACTTTACTGAAATCTATCCCCATCAGCTCAACACCAACCCGATCGGCTGCAAACCAGTCGGTGCTGACAACACATACCCGGTGATCGACAGGTGTTCCAAGTCTCGGGCCATTACCTTCCATGCCTTCAAACCCGTCGATGACGGCAAGGTGCGGATGTACCCTCGATGCGAGGTTATAGAGATTATAATTTATTCCTCTGAAACCGCTTCCATGTACAGTCGGCTTATCACTTTTTGTACCGGCTTTTGTGTTGGCATCAAGCCTGAATCCGATATCTTTAACTGGTGCGCCGAATACAATATTTTTTAGGGAAAGTGTGGCAACAGCCCAGTTATGTGTTTTCATCCTTGCGCAGGAAACGACATAGGAATCGGGACTGAGAATTATTTTAGAGAACCGTACCGGATGTGGCCTGAGATCCTTTTCATCATTTACAAAAAGTATTTCAGATCCCTCCGAATCAAGGTCAACCATCTTAACGGGATACTTTTTTGTGAGGCTGAGATAACCATAATTGCTGAATCCCTCGAATGTAGGTGCATTTGCTGCAGACTCGGCAATAATAACATTGTCCAGTTTCTTTATTGATCTGAGAAATTCGAGAATGCCTTCAAGTGTATCAACATGGGTTGCACATAAGGGAACCTCTGTGGATACCATATTTGGTTTAAGAACAACACGCCGGGTGCCTATTGCCTGTCTGATCTGTTTTGAATATGGCTCGAGAGCACGGAAGGCAAGATCGGCCCTGTTATTTCCTGTTGTAATAGCCACGCTGGGGGACAACTGTTCGTTCTTCCCGTAAGGAGCGAAGGTGCTCAAAGGATTCATAAAAGAAACGGCTGCTCCTCCGATAACTGAGGTTTTAAGGAAACTTCGACGGTCAATTTTATTCATGATTACGCTATTTTGGTTAGTCAACTTCTCACAACATTCGAAGATATGAATTTTGACAGAAACCCTGATCCAAAATTTATCTGTATTTTCACTATATTGGAGTACCGGATTCAATTCCGTAAGTTGAGCATTTTCAATATTATAATAATTTCTTTTTCAATGAAATACTTAATATTATTCTCTATGTTGTTTATTGGACTGGCTGTCAGGGCACAGGAGCCAATGAATGTTGATTTTCAAAATTCAGCCCAAAACAGATGGCTTAACAAGGAAACTCTCACGATGAATGTTCTTGACAATATGGAGGATCAGGTAAACTGGATTCCATTTACCGGAGGAGCAATTTCATTGGTCGATTCAAGAACTGATAGTATGCCTGCGGAAGAAGCGGTAAAGTATCAGAGACAAGAAAAGGGCACTACCTTTGTACTTTTCTTACAAATGCTACAGTAAAGTAAGACATCATAAACACTCCGATAAAGCCTTCAACACCGGAAATAATCCTGCTGAATCCCATGGGATAGACATCTCCGTAACCAATTGTGAAGAAGGTAATTGCGCTATGATAGAATGATTGAAAAAAGCCAGACAGATTGTCGGGATTTCCGACTGAGGACACGGTTTTGCCCAATCCTGACAGATCAATTGAAAAATAAGATAAGCCAAAAAACAACCAGAAAATAATAACACTAAAAAGAACCCTGCTGGGGGAGGTTGCATAAAGTCCGATTTTATCAAAAACAAGCCATTGGAAACCATAAGTAAGATAACCTGCTGATTTTTTAATTCCACCACTAACTTTTTGTACAGAGAGCCAGGATTTAGCCTCATAGCGTTTAAACATAACATATGCATTGTCCTCATCTTCATACTTTCCTGTGCCATTGAAGTTCTCTTTAAGTATCCTGAACTGCTCGGCTTTTTGCAGCAGAGTGGTTCCATCCTGTGATATAATTGAATCCCTGCATTTATTTAAAGTCCAGCTTATATAAAGCTTACCAAGAAGCCTCATGCCTGAAATATCAAAGATCTTTATATCGACAGGAAAGTCATACGGTTCAAGATCAATTATATCGCGGGCGATTGTGTCCGATAAATCAAGCAGGTTTGTTTTTGACAGACGAAGATCAAAATAGTCATCGAGATGACAGGATTTGAGTGACAGTGCCTTAAACCGCGATTGATGAAAGCTGACGGAACCATCACCGAATTCTGTTCTTTCAAAACTGATTTCGGTATCAGCCATTTCCATCAGGCTGAAGTTCTTTTTACCGGAACCCATTACTGCCTTTTTGAATTGGATTTTTCCTGCCGTACTGGTAGCTCCCTCGAAATTTATTTCTCCGTTCCCGAATACTGACCGGTTAAAATTTATTCTTCCCGATCCGAAATCCACAGTTCTGAAGTCTACCTTGCTGTTTCCGAATTCAGTTCTTTCGAAAACAATTTCACACTCTCCAAAGACGGAATAATGAAAATCAACCTTTCCCCCACTGATCCTGGTTACCTTGAAATCGAACCTGCCACTGTTGAATTGGGTATTAATAAAAAGTAATTCACCTTCACCAAATTCAGTATTGGCAAAACTGACTTCTCCTTTTCCAAATTTTATATCCTGAAAATCTTTAACCCCTTCATTTACAATAGCATTCTTAAACAAAAAGTCACCTTCTCCAAAAACAGAATTATTAAATTCCAGATTCCCATCCCTGAACAGAGTATTTGAAAAAATTACATTCCCCTTGCCAAAAACCGAGCTCCGAAATGATACTTTGCCTTTTGCAAAATGACTCCCGTCGAAATTCACTTCCCCATCAGAAAATGAAGAATAAGAAAAATCAGTAGATCCTGCAGTTTCAAAAAATGCATTCCTTGAAGAAAAACCTTTAATCGGAACAATTTCTTTCTTTTCCAGACCATTGTGGCTCCTGTATGAAGAAAGCGAGAAATCCTTAATATAAAAGTTATCAAGATTCAGGTCCTTCCCTGACTTTATTGAATCAAAGATCTGATGCAGTTCGGCAACACCAAGCAATTCATTACCAACCTCTAATCCTTCCTTATCATAAAAACTTATGATAGCAGTTTTTGGACAGGTTCTTCCATCCTCAGCAATGTATTTTACATTCTTGATTTCAACTTTATAGCTTTTATACTCTCTTACCATTATTACAGCTTAGAAAAACGAATTTACAAAAAGAATGATTACTGTTATAATTTTCATCAACACTTATTGTATTTATTTAAAGAGCTTATTAAGCCTCAAAGAAGTTTCATATGTTCTATCCGCACCGATAACAAGGTGTTTACGCATAAAGCTTTTATGACAAATAATAGGCGCTTCAGCCTAAAATAGAAACTTACGAATGTACTTCTGCAGTTATTACTGTTTATCCCGGACAGGAGTTCCATGTAGACGGAGAAAGCTTAGGTAAAATCAGCGTAGTACGTGCAAGGATTGTTAAACATGTCCTGAACATAATACTGCCGTAAAATAGCCGGATTTTCATATATCTTTGCCGTTGATTTGAACAGATTAGTACATTGGGATGGCATTTAAGATTTACAGATGAGAGTCAGCTTGTTTATTGAAAAAAATTTCTGGTTGTTCCTGATTGCAGGCATCTTTTTCGGATTGTGGAATCCCGTGCAATTTGCAGCTCCTCCTTTCGTACCCAAAATGTTGCTTGGGATGATGCTGTTCCTGGTTTTCCTGAAAATAGATGCCCTGGAAATACTTGAAAATATAAAGAATTACAGATTAATGATCTATATAGCCACTATCTATATGTTCATAATTCCTGTTATTTTCTTTTTTTCTGTAAAACTTTTCGACCCTGAGCTGGCCATTGGCATTCTCCTCCTAACAGCCATGCCGGCCGGTGTTTCAACTCCTGCACTTACGGATATCGTAAAGGGAAACGCTTCTCTTTCAATGAGTCTGGCAATCGTTAGTCAGATGATAGCCCCCTTTACAGTTCCTTTTTTATTATGGATGATTGACCTAAATGGACACTCGATTAATAAGCTACTGATGCTCAGCGACATGGCGATCATTGTTTTCGTACCAATGATTATTTCCCAGATTATTAAAAAATATTTTCCAATCACAGTCAAAAAAACCCAGCATCTCTTTACATCTTCCAATGTGCTTCTTCTTTTTGCGTTTGTATATATAGCAATTTCCTCACAACGTGATGTTATTCTTGAAAATCCTGCTGGTCTGATCTGGAAAATGGCAGTATTATACCTGGTTTTCATAATACTTCATGTAATAGGATACCTGATCTGTTTCAAAGAAAATAAGGAGAACAGAATTGCCGTTGCTATCGGTGCTGCGTATATGAATAATGGCTTGGCAATAGTTCTTGCTGCATCTTATTTCAAGCCAGAGATACTGGTATTGATGGTCCTTTCAGAAATACCATGGAATACACTTCTGGCACCTTTTAAAAAAGTAATAAGTAAACTGTAAAACAAAGAATAATCTGATACAGACCCTGTGGAATACTGATAATTCTATTTAACCACGGGTTGCACTGAGGACACGGGTCAATACACGGATTATTTCATAATAAAACCTAAAATTTATTCTAATATTCCGAGATTTTTTCTCACTAAATCCGTGAAATCATCACTTTCCAGCACAGTCGACAATTTTGCCAGTGAGATCTCCTTTTTCCTATAATCAATAAACAAATCCGTGAATTCATTCCGTGAAATCCTGCACTATTTTCCAATAAGAGTCTTTTCGAATGACCTTGCCATTCCGGAACTCCCAATGATCGCATCCCCGTACATTCACACTGACTCCTGAAGTTGTTGTTCCGGTGAGTGTCCATTCAGACACCCCCATATCGTTTGCTACCCAGTGACGGTCTTCTCCGTAATGAACATCAGGAATACCCTTGAACCGTCCCGCCAGAGCCTCCCTCACCTGATCTTTTCCGATAAACCGCTGACCCCATGGGTCGGGGCCCTTTGGCATATCAAAGGAGCAGTCATCGGAAAAGTATTCCATAATCGCATCGAGATCATGCCGGTTAAAGGCATCAAGAATTTGCTTTAAAGTCTCAACTGTAACGGTCATTTCCTGTGAGTTGGTTTGTAGTTTCGTTTTCTTATCAGTTGATTCGTTACAACTATATAATCCTGACAGGCTAATTAATAATCCTATGAACAGGAAGCAATGTTTCATTTGTCTGCTGTGTTATGAACTTTATAGAATTAGTTCAGACATAACAAAATTCAGTGGCTTTAAGTTCACCTCTGCCCGTCTTACCTGTCAAATCATTCAACTTCTTTGCTTCCAGGAATTTAATTATAACGTTATGACATTTTATTTTGAATCAAACCATTTTTGCTTAAAAAATGTAACAATAACATAATATTCCCGTTTAAATAATCAAGTCAATGTCCAGTCTGGTTTATTTATGCGTATTCTTGTTTTAGCTATATTCTTAGTATGTGTCTCAATATACTCTATCGGACAGGACTGCAGTATAACAGCAAAAGCAAACAGAATAACACCTGATAAATTATGTTCACCTGTAACGGTTAGCTGGAATGTCAGCTATACAGGAGTTAATGATGCCGGTTCCGCCGTTGAAATACAGTTTGACTGGGATGATGGAACAATTGACAGAGTTCCCGCAACTTCCACCGGGCCCGGATTATTTGAGATTACAGCCGGCCATATATATTCATCCCGTGGGGATAAATGTAATTACCGGCCGAGATCAAGCCTTATTGTAAACGGGGTATTGTGCTCGTCATCAACTCAGGAACAGATAGTTACAGTATGGGATAATGATGATAACAATGGAGGGCAAATGCATATTAACCCTGATATCTATCCTATCTGTTTTGGGAACAGCGCAGACGTACGTTTCCGTGATTTAACCAGGTTCAATTGTGTGCCTCCGCAGGAAAAGGATGTTCCTAATCTTTATACAAGATGGATCCAATGGATTTATGGAACTGATGTAACCATGACAGGTATTCCGGTTACAATAGAAGGAACAGGTGTGGCTTTTCCTTATGCCGGATCTATTATTACCCTGCCGGGACCTGTAACTGGTTCGGGTGTATGGTCTGATGTCATCAATGTCGCAAACGATAAGCTGATTGGTCAGTATTTTGAGGTAACCCTTCGCAACTGGAACTATTGCAATCCCTATGATGACCCGAATATTCCCGGTCCTCCCGCAGATCCGGCGAATGGTGATCATCCTCCGGTTGTAACAACAGCACGAATCCTGATTGTTCCATATCCCGATGCTACGATCACTCAGGTTGATACATTATGTGTACAAAATAGTCCTGTCAGCCTGGAGGCACATGATCCGGGTGGTACCTGGTCCGGTTATGGGGTAACAGGTAACAATTTCAATCCTGCACTGGCGGGACCGGGAAATCATATTATTAAATATAACCTGACAAACAGGTACGGTTGTGCTGATTCAGATTCGATCATAATAACTGTTATGCCTTCCCCGTCAGTCAATATTGTACCCGCAGGAACCCTGTACGTTACTGATCCAAAAGTTATACTGACCGCATCACCATCAGGAGGAAACTGGTCAGGGAGCGGTGTTACCGGCAATAACTTCGATCCGTTCGTTGCAGGGACCGGAGAACATGTCATTACATATCAGACTCTTCCTGACAGATTCGGATGCGCTGGAATTGATACAATTCACATTAATGTAATATCGCCCCCATTACCGGAAGCATATTTTAAACCCGATACATCAGGATGCACCCCCTTGCCTGTACATTTCAGAAATCTGAGCATCAATGGGGAATCGTACTTATGGGATTTTGGTGACAAAACATATTCAGATAAAAAGAATCCTTCTCATACTTACTATGTTCCGGGTAGTTATATTGTAACTCTCAAAGTATCAAACTTTTCAGGTGAGTCGACATTTAAAGGAATAATCAATGTCTATCAGAATCCTGCATCACAGTTTGAGATTTATCCCACCGAAGTCATTAATAATGCTCAAGTAGTTGTATTTCAGAATTTTTCATTATATGGGGTAACCTGGCTCTGGAATTTTGGAGATGGCAGCACGTCTGTTGAAGAAAATCCCTGGCATAAATATGAAGCAGAAGGAGTTTATCATGTCTCTCTGGCAGTTACATCTTCAGACGGATGCACAGATTCATCAAAATATAAATCTCCGGTCAATGTGGATTTTAAAACCGGTGAAATAAGATACCCTAATGCGTTCAGGTGGAACCTGTCAGGACCTACAGGAGGCTACTTCAATGAAGATGGAATTGCCGACGACGTTTTCAGGCCCTTTTTTGAAAATGTGATAGAATATCATTTACAAATATTCAACAGGTGGGGAGTTCTGATTTATGAAAGCAGTGACTTGTATATAGGATGGGACGGATACTTTGGAAACGGGCATCTTGCAATGCAGGGTGTTTACGTCTGGAAGGTGGTTGGCCGCTATGCTGACGGGACTTACTTTACTAAAGTTGGTGATGTAACATTTCTTCATTGAGGCTTGTGGCTGGCCTCTCCCCCTCCCCCGAACTCCTTTGGTTAGATGTGTATAAAGATTAGCTAAAAAAGGAGGGGAATGTTAACTAACTGTATATCAAATCTATACAACATATTAAATGATTTCCCAATAGCTTAAAGTTGACGGCCTGGGGCTGGAGGATGTGTACAATAGGTAGTTCTTCAAAAGGCGTGAGGAACTTACTTTTTCCTTTTCCATTGCAGGGTAACCTTTCCCGAATAATTATCCTTCAAAGGTATGTTTCTGGTATAGTTGCCCCAGCTCAGGTCCGGATAATCAATCTCATTGTTAATGTACAAAAACAACATCTCATCTTTTTTTGCGATACGGCATGCTGTTTTTCCATCACCGTATACGGAGAGTTCTCCTTCTCCCATTATTGAAAGAGTATAATCAATTACATTTTCCTTCGTGGCCCTTGATATGTTTGTCAGCTCATTTGCTTCCTCGTTTTCTATACCGTTGTAGAAAAAGCTTTTTGAATCAAACTGCCATTCCTTTTCCGGAAATTTCCGGTATTCCTTCAGAACTGAAGGGAACAGGGCAACCTTCCCCTGAGCTGCTGAAAGGTGATCAGAAGGATATGAGCTCCAGTAAGGCTTTCTTTTCCAGGCAAGTGAATCAAAACTGTTATCTGTAATAAATGTGATCCCTGCTTCGCGGATAATTCCTCCGGGTAACCCGGACGCTGTAAACCCGGTATTTATTGTTCCGTCAGGATAGATGATTGTGTTGAATACTGCTTTCACCCCCTGATTGCTTCCATATACTGAAACCTCAACATTTTTGCCTTTTTTTGCAACATTTATTATCTCAGGCTTCCATCCGGAATAATAATCTTTTTTCGTATAGGACGAACTAACATCCTGATTATCTATAGTTCGTATGTTGATAAACGGACCGGAAAATGAGATAGCTTTATTATTTATTTCAATTCCTGTAAAAAGTCCTGTTAATTTATCAATTCTATAATTTATGCTGTCACGGCATTTTATGAAATATTCCTTGTTGTCATCAGCGAGGTAAGTATCGCCTCCGGTATTTGAGATACTTAAGCCGTGCTGCTCATTATTCCGGGATAAATTATATGAATCAATCAGATTGTCATTTGCATCAATGAACTCCATTAATAAAGTTTCATTTTCAGGCCAGTTCCCAATTTTTGTATTGATTACGCCGACAGAGTGTGCAGGCAGATCAGGAGTTTCAACGAAGGATGACTCTCCTTCTACGGTGAGCTTAAGCTTTATTTCATTCAGATTGGTAAAATCAAACCTGTTGTAAACCTCTATACTGATGCTTTCTCCGTTGAAGTCAACATTCCCGGTATTAAGAAGCCTCACCGGAGAGTACGCTTTTTTAACATTCCAGAATTCAGGTTTTTTATGGCGCCAGGTATCGATAATACCCCATTCACCATATCCGATACAATGTCCGGTATAAGTAGCGGGAATAATATTTTTATCAATCTTACCCCACCACTCATTATATCCCGGGAGATCTGCCGGAAGCATGAAAGTTTCATCGATCATTCCCCAGATTGCACCACCAGCTCCGCCGTTGGCATCATATAACTTTTGCCACATCGAATCGAGGCTGATACCCCAGAAGTCACGTATGTTGGGATCTTCCTTAACTGTTAAATTGTTATAGCAGGCCACATGTGCCCACTCATCGAAAATAACAGGCATCTTTTCATTTCCAAATGATTTTGTGACAATCCCGTTCTGGTTCATATCACCGTTTATCCCGGGGTAATGCATACTCAGAAGGTCGAATGCCTTTACACTGTCATTTACATTGCCCGGATAGCTGAAGATTACGGGCCTGGACGAATCTGCAGCCTTAACCCAATCGTACGACTTTTTGAAATTGCTTCCAAAGTTATTTTCGTTTCCTATTGACCATATGATGACCGATGCATGATTCCTGTGATCATAAACCATTTCTTTAAGTTGTGAAAGGTATCTTTCTGTGAATTCGGATGAGTTTTCTGAGGATCCCGGATAATAATCGGCTGTCCGGTGCGACCCTACAAAGCATACTGCAGTTTCATCCTCAACAAATAATCCGTATTTATCGCAAAGACTAAGAAAATTATCCGTTGGCGGGTAGTGTGATGTCCTGATAAAATTAACATTTGCTTCTTTTGCAAGCATTACATCCTTCAATTCATAATCAGGTGTTGAGACTCTGCCAAGCAGCGGATGAATATCGTGCCGGCATACACCCCTTAACTTTACTTCTTTGCCGTTAATCAGCAATTTATTTCCCTGCACATCAATTTCACGGAAACCGATGTGATAGACCTTTTGCCAGGTGCATTTCCCATTATCGGTAAAGGTCATTTTAAGCCTGTACAGGTTAGGATGTTCCGCATCCCATTTCAGCGGATTATTTACATCGTTGACTAATTTGAACTCAGTTCCGGTTAAGGTTATGGATGATTCCTGAAGTTTGATTTTTTCATTTCTTTCGTTAAACAGTTCGATCTCTACTTTTGAGTCTTTGCCGGCCTCTGTTGTTAATCCTTTAACAGTAAGTATGGAATTTCTGTAATTATCATCGAAACTTGTAAGAATGGTTACTTGTTCAGGATAGCTAAAAGGAAGTCCCAACAGACTTACTTCCCTTAAAATTCCACCAATCGGGTGTTTAGCATACCCGCTCGCATATGATATTTCATCAGCCCTGTCAGTGACCTCAACAAACAACATTGACTTTTTGCCGGGATTGACAAACTCTGTTATATCACATTCCCAGGCAGTAAATCCTCCCGAATGATCCGTTATATGGTTGCCGTCAATCCATACTTTCGCATAGCTGTAAACACCTTCAAATCTCAGTTTGACCATCTTATTTTTAAAATCTGCAGGAATAGTTATTTCCTTCATATAGGTAAAAGGCTCATCATGCTTAATGGGATAGCCCTGCATCATGCATTCACCCGGAACTTCAATATCATTCCATTTAAGGCTGTCTGACCTTTTAAGATTTATATTGTCGTAAGAGTCAAGGTTTATTTTCCAGGTTCCGTTAAGACTGATAATTGGTTTTGCAACACCTTTTATATAAAACTCAGATTGCTGATGGCATGCCACACTGATAAAAAGCAATAAAGTGATAAAAAGAGCAAAGTATTTTTTCATTTAACTATTTTATTATCTGTTATTTACAAGTTAAAGGTGTAGTTTTGTAATCACTTAAAGTTTAAAGATAATATTGTTTTGAATTGATTTTAGTATCGGGAACCTGAATTGTAATCAAAATCATAATATATTCGTCGTTTCATATTCTGTACATTAAATAATTATATTTATCGAATTGAATTGAATTACAATAAACAGATGATTACTCTACGTGAAGATTTGTTAAGAACATTGAGACGCAAGGGATTTGAGAAAGTCCATACTGACTTTGTATTGTGTCAATCGCAGATAGAAAAATTCCGTGACAGGATTGGACATTCAGATTATGAAGCGTATTTTGGTTTGTCTCATCGAAAGCTTGAAATCCCGGTAAAAAAAAATTTCCGTGAAGGAAGTAATCAGTTCCCCCGTGAAATAATTCCTGAAAGCACGGTATTTGATGAGTATGGCATAGGCCATTCAAAGGGTTCTGCCGCAGCCTTTCACATGACACGAATGCATCATCCTTTGAAGGGAGCTGATCTTAAAGAGATACTGGATTATCCGTATCCTACTGTGGATGAACATGAACTGAAAGCCTTCAGTGAGAAGGTTGATTCGTTGCATTCGAAAGGTCTGGCTACATTTGGATTTATGCAAATGACAATATGGGAAGCATCGTGGTACCTACGCAGCATGGATGAGCTTTTCATGGACATGATGTCTGAGAATGACTGTGCAACTGCACTGCTGGACAAATTAACTGATTTTGCCTGTTCAAAGGCAAAAGCTTATGCACAGGCAGGAATTGACATTCTTTCACTTGGCGATGATATTGGCACCCAGACCTCTCTGATGATGGATATCGAATTATGGGAAAAGTGGCTGCAGCCCCGGTTATCAAAAGTAATCCAAACTGCAAAAGCAATCAATCCCGATATCCTGATTTTTTATCATTCCTGCGGATACATTACCCCATTTATAGAAAGACTCGCAGAGACCGGGGTGGAAATTCTTAATCCTGTGCAGCCCGAGTGCATGTCATTTGATGATGTTCATAAAAGATTCGGAGAAAGGCTTTCTTTCTGGGGGACTATTGGTACCCAGAGTTTGTTGCCCTACGGTACTGCCGGCGAAGTATATAATCAAACCCTCAGAAATCTTGAGAAGTGTGGTACCAGGGGTGGTATAGTCATTGGCCCTACACATATTGTTGAACCTGAGGTGCCCTGGGAAAATTTAACAGCTATTATCCGGGCTGTCAAAGATTTTGAAGGATCCGGAACCAATTCCGTTTAGGATGAATTTTTCCCTCACAGATATATTGGTATTCTTCTTTTATTGCGCGATTGTAATCGCTGTAGGGATAGTTATTTCATTAAGAGTAAATAAGAAAAAAGACTCAAACAGTTACTTCTTTGCGGGTAATTCACTACCATGGTATCTTGTCGGAACCTCTGTAATAGCAGCAAATATTTCAGCGGAGCAGTTTGTAGGCATGTCAGGATCAGCTTATGCAATGGGTCTTACAATTGCGACATATGAATGGCTGGCAGCAATAATGCTTGTAATGGTGGCTGCATGGTTTTTACCCGTCTTTATCACGAAAAAAATATATACAATGCCTCAGTTCCTTGAGGTACGTTACAGCAAAGGAATTAAAACGGTAATGGCTTTTTTCTGGCTTTTCCTGTTTGTATTTGTGAATCTTACATCAATCCTCTACCTGGGGGCGCTTTCTCTCAAGACTGTTTTTGGGGTCAACCTGGAAGTTGCAATTGCCGGATTGGCAGTACTTTCTGTTCTCCTTACGGCAGGTGGCGGATTAAAAACCATAGCTAATACCGACATAATCCAGGTTCTGTTCCTGGTTGCAGGCGGGTTTTTAACTACATACATCGCACTTAATACAATCTCTGATGGAGAGGGTGCTTTAAAAGGCTTTTCATCATTACTTGAAAAAGCGCCGGAAAAATTTCATATGATATTGGCTCCATCTGATCCAAACTACAAGTATATGCCTGGTATAAGGTCTGTCCTGGGAGGCATCTGGATAGCCGGTATATATTATTTTGGAGCTAATCAGTATATCATTCAGAAAGCCCTGGGTGCCAAAAGCCTTAATGAAGCCCAGCGGGGAATGGTCTTTGCAGGGTATCTGAAACTTCTCATTCCGCTATTGGTTGTGATCCCGGGGATCTGCGCATTCGCACTTAAGGCTGATATCGCTACTCCTGACCTGGCATATCCGTGGCTTCTCAATCACTTTGTACCCTCAGGACTCAAGGGATTTATCTTTGCTGCGCTTATTGCAGCAATTGTATCATCACTTGCAGCGATAATCAACAGTGCTGCCACAATCTTTTCAATAGATATTTTCAAAGGACTTTTCCGGCCCGGGTTAAGCGAGGAAAACCTTGTAAAGACCGGAAAGATCTCAAGTATTTTCATAATTGCAATATCGGGTGTGATTGCATCCTTTCTTTCAGGCATACAGCAGATATTCCAGTTTATACAGGAATATACCGGGGTTATCAGCCCCGGGATAACTGCAATGTTCCTTCTTGGCCTGTTCTGGAAGAAAACGACCGTTCGGGCCGCCTGGATAGCTGTCTTTATTACTATTCCGGTTCCTCTTCTCCTTAAATGGATCGCACCTGAATTGCCATTTCTTGATAACATGCTTATCTCCTTCTTTTTAATATGCGCTCAGATGATTATTACCTCACTTCTTGAGAGAAAAAACAAGTCAGTTCATGAATGGGACCTGCCTGCCGGTATCTTTAAGAATATGGATCCGATATTTAAATGGTTTTCATTAGGAATTGTAATTATCCTTTGTCTTTTGTACTATATTTTCTGGTAAGGCCTGATACTCAATATGTTAATTTAGCCCCGATTCAGGTTACTGAACATATATTTTTCTGAATTGTTCTTAGAATATCTACGATCTTTATCTTGTTTTGACATTGATGACAATTCGGAGGTTAGGACACAAAACAGGAAAAGACGCCTTTTAAGACGTCTTATTTTTTTTGAACTTCCATGAATCTCACTTACATCCCGGAGGGCTTGTTATATATATTGTGATCCCGTCATTTATCTGTATGTAGCTTATAATCAGACTATATAAACTATATTTTTTTACTATCTTAAATAGTTCAGGTGATTTGTAAAATTAGCCGAGGATCCTGAAGTTGACCCAATGATTTCACGTTGTGTGAATGAGAAAAAAACATTAATAGCAACTTTTACACATGATGTCTTGAAATTTGCAGATGTGGTCGTGGTGGATGTACAATGTGATTATATCAAAGAAGATTTGGGGGATGTCCGGTCGGGTCAAACTGATATGGCTGCACTTGAAGCATCGATAAGTGTAATAGCTGAGCACGTCCCCCCTGGGGCATTGGTGTTGATTGAAACCACTGTGGCACCGGGGACAACTGAACAGGTTGCTTATCCTATAATGAAAAAGGTGTTCAGGAAAAGAGGCATAGAATCAGATCCTTTGCTGGCTCACAGTTATGAAAGAGTAATGCCGGGTCGCAATTATGTAGCCAGCATCCGTGACTTCTGGCGTGTTTGCAGCGGTATCAATGAAGAGGCTAAAAAGCGGGTTGTGAAATTTTTGACTGAAGTTCTGAATACGGAAAAATTTCCGTTAACTGTCATGGACAGGCCTATCGAATCAGAAACGGCAAAAATTGTTGAAAACAGCTTGGTTTTGAGGATGATATATTCAAGATCACTCCCCTGGCTATTGACATAAATGATACCCGTGGTCTGCATGTAGGGCAGCTTACACGTGATGCACTCCGTAACATGGGCAGGCCGATTGCCTCATCGGAGGTTTTGATTCTTGGTGCTGCCTACCGTGAAGATGTTGGCGATACCCGGTACAGCGGTTCTGAAATTGTGATCAGGAAGCTTGCAGAAATGGGCGCTGAAATCAAGGTGCACGATCCGTATGTTGAGCATTGGTGGGAATTTGAACAGCAGGATAGTTACCCTGCACCGGGACAAAGCAAAGCACGGTTTTTCAGAAATCAGGAGAAACTGAAAGAAATCCGTATCGAACAGGATCTTAATAAGGCATTACATGGCGCGGAAGCTGTGATCTTCGCCGTGCCGCATAAAGCATATTCAGATCTGGATCCCGATGAAGTTGTTAAAACAATCGGACAGCCCGCAGCCATAATTGATTGTTTTGGAATCCTTGATGATGATCAGATAAGACGCTATTTCCAGCTTGGATGTGAAGTAAAAGGGCTGGGTCGCGGACATATACAACGTATTAAGGAAGAAACACGAAAAGTGTCAGACTCAGTGCCGGAGATGACAGGGAATAATTAATGTTTACTGATATAATCTGACCCAGTCAACTGTCATATCGATCGGAAGCTCTTCAGGATTGGTAATTCTGCCTGGCCATTCGCTATCCATCTGCTGATCTATTAATAAATAGAATGGTTGGTCAAAGGGCCATTGATACGTACCCGCCCCGGGAACTTTCGGATATTCATACGATTTAACTCCATTGATTGCATAAACCAGCTTATCAGGATACCAGCTCACACTATATACATTATAATCATTCGGATTGATAGGCGCGGTTGTGGATTTCTTCGGAATATTCTGCCTGAGGGTGATGGTATAATGGTTGTGAGTGGTCTGATATGCAAATTCATCGTGATTAAGCCGTTCCATCAGATCCATTTCACCATTGTGCTGATCGGGATAGATTTCCTTTTCTGCCAGCATCCAGATGGCCGGCCAGGCACCAAATGCAGGATCCAGTTTTGCCCTGATCTCAATGCGGCCATACTGAAAAGCAAATTTGTTCCAGGAATAAATGCCGCCAGTCAGATAAGGACGGGGATCTCCGGTCATTGAATCAGAATTGATGATACCTTTCAGATAGATATTCTCTTTATCAAACTTGACAACTCTGTCATCCGTAGCTGTAATATACCTGAAACAGTTGGTTATTTCCCTCCATTTTTCAACCGGTATTTTCCACTGTGGAGATTCAAATAGTCCGATACGGGTCCAGATTGAAGTATCCAGGGATCCTTTATCAAAATTATCTTCCCATACCAATGTCCAGCTAACAGAGTCATTCCGGCGATCCTCTTTCTGTACATACATGTAGTTATCAAGGATCTCATATGGTTTGCTGTCCGATGAACATCCTGTTACCAGAAATGCTGCAGAAACGATTAAAAGAGAAAATTTATTCATTTTCATACTATATGGCTTAAGTCCGGGAAACTTCTGATAAAAGTAAGAATTTTCTTCAATGTCTTTGCCAACAGGTTATTCTTCTAATGCACATTGTCATCCCCCCTCGCCTTCGCGTAGCCTCAATATAGTTTTATGGTGCAGATGGTTGTTGCTTCGGCGGAGCAAGGCACGTGGGGAAGGAGTCCATCTTATCAATCTTCAGAATGCTCTTAGCTTGCTCCCAGGGGGAAACCTACCCTTTTTACACAATTAATTTTTACTCAGCGAGAATGAGATCCCCCATTTTCTCCAAACCCTCGCAGGCTCGGGGTTTACGAAAATTCGGGATGACAGAGCATTTATATGGCAGGAGGAGGAAGAAGCGGCGATTCGAAAGAAATTTTTACATTTAATACTTGCCGGTTGCGAATCGCCGCTTCTTCCTCCTCATATCCAACTACTTGAAATGTCATTCCGAACGCAGTGAGGAATCTGCTTCTCTTCAAGAAATTAGCTAATATAACCAGATGTGTATAAAGGATAGCTGGGGGAAACGGGAAAGGGGGTATAAAAGGATTCAACTGTTAAACTGTTTTCCCAGATTCCCTAAGGAAGATTATTCAAGAGCTTTATTATACAGAGCAAACAATTCCTCTATCTGAAAATCATTTACATCACTTAACTTATGATTTCTAACTGCCTCATGTAAGCTGACAAGTCCGGAGGAATTTTCAAGTAAATAAAAATTAATATACTGAAGGTTATATGCCGATATCAAATCATTCGGGTATTCAGGGCCAAGAGAAATCCTTTGATTAATCTTATCCATCAGGTCTATGAAGATCGGAGAATAACTTTTATCCTCAACGAACGGCCATCGGTTATGGGTATTAAAAGTATGGTTATAATTGATTGCAGAAGTAATTCCGTATTTCCGGCCCAGGTTATGATATTCGTCGTTTGATATGGCCCACTCGACAGCATCTGCCCAGCTCTCGCGGATTATTTTTGAAATCTTATAGTACTTTATATTGCCAACGTATTGAGAATGTGACTGATGCCCAAGCTCATGGGTTGTATTTCCGAAGATTTTATTAGTTGTCTTGTAAATATCATTCGATTTACCCCAGATCTGAATATCAGGCAAAATTCCTGTGGAACTCCAGTCTCCCCAGAACTCTGCCCTGCCATTGCAATCGCGGTAACATATTTTTGTTCTGCTGCCATCCTTCAGTACCGGCCGTGATATGCCAAGATTATCACCGTAAAATTGCTTGTATGCTGCACGGTGAATAGTCGCATACATAACTGATTCACCTCCTTTTATGTCCAGGTTCCAGTCACCTTTCCTCCTGGGTCCGTTATACCATGCCTGTAAAAACATCCCATTCCGGATAGTGTAATGTGAAGTCTCCCACTTGATTGCATAATTGACGGTATACCTGAAGCTGCCGGTCTGGAAATAACCATTTTCATCTGTCATGTCAGCTTTAATATGGGTAAACCAGCGTGCATGTACATTCACATAAGCAAGAGGAATAAAACGGCGAAGAAGATCATCCCAAACCCTGATTGTGCCTTTCGGGGTCCATTTTGAAGGCAGCAATCCCTTTACATCATTATCAGATTTCTCATCAGCGGGAAGGTTACCAGTAAGTCTGGCAGATTCTTTTTCCAGTGCTTCATAAAACTGAATCATATCAATGGATGCATTTTTATTCGTACTATCTGCATCAGGCGGAATAAATACCTCATATATAACTTCATGCTCAATAGCAGGAAGAGCCTTATTAACCGGAACTACAGAATACTGCCAGTTTAAAGAATCCGGCATCGAAGGATCATGGAAGAAAGATCCTGATTGAGTGATTTCATAATTCAACGGATAATCATAAAGTATCAGAGTGGAATCTTGTTTCAGTATATTCCATTCATCATCATTTTTAGGTAAAAAACGCAGGTAAATATGATTTGGCTTAAGGTCGGTTACGGGTGTTTCAAATCCTGCTGATTTTAAATTTGCATATGCTTTGTAAATATTATGAATTGCATAGGGATCTTCAAGCTCCTGCCCGAGGATCAGTTTATCCACATTTTCAGGATAATATCCGTTTAGTTCAGGCGAATTCCCAAATTCATTCTCAGGTTTGTAACAACCTGTTAGTATGACTATTATAGTTACAAGTGATAAAATAAACTTTAATTGATTTTTCAACCTGGCTGCATTGAATTTTATATTCAGCCAAGATTGAAATTAAAAAAAATCTGAACAGTACATTTTTATACTTAATTATTAATCGCACCCTAATTTATAATCATTCTAAACACTGGTCCGCATGGCAGGGAAAAAGATTGATTGGACAGACCAGGTTATTTTTTGGGATATTTAAATCGAACTGCAAGTATTTGTGCATGAGCTTCCCCGGGATTATTTCCGTTGTAGAAACCAATCAGTGTTGCAGGAGAAAAGAAATATACATCACCCTGAACAGAGGAATGTCTTAATTCACCGCCTCCATCCTTTTCACCTGCTACAATATCACCATGTCCTTTGAGAATTAAATAGATCTCTTCTTCATCGTCGTGTCTGTGAGGATTATTTGTTCCCCCTGCATCAAAGTCCATGATGAACAAACTTGTTACCTGGCAGGCTGCTGCAAGTCTGTCCCTGGTGCTTTCGGTCGTTCCCAGAAGCAGCTGAAACTGTGTTGTAGGTCCGTGAGATGGAAGGATCTGGAACTTTACTTCATCCGTATTAGCAAGCATTAAGTCTGAAGGCATTTTTATACAGGATCCAGGGAACAGATCAAATCCCATAACAATCACATTCAATGATTGCCCGCGGGGATTGGAAATACCATATTTCATTCCTGCAGGTACATAAATGAAATCGTTTTTACTAATGGGAAGTTTTTCCCTGCCTGACAGTAAAATCCCGGTTCCTTCGAGGATAAACAAAATATGCTCCTCATTTTCATATCTTACCTCATTGCTTCTCCCGCCTGCATCGACCACAAGGTATCCATATCTCTTTATTCCCCTGATGATACCGGAGCTATTGTCTCCGGTTCCAAACACAGGCATATAATGCGCAGATGATGTCACGATTTCATTCTTAACTTCGCCGACTGATGACAGGGATCTTTTAAGATACTGTGAGTCAGCTTCACTGGTAATTGAAAGTATTACAGAAAGGAATAAAATATAACGTACCATTTCATATCTTTTATTCAGGTTCAACCACTAATTTGATCCCGGCTGGTTTGCATAAACTCCTTCATCATTAATATGCCACCATGGACTTCCGGTCTGGTGATAATCTCCGATCAGACCTTTTTGCTTTGCTTCCATCATTGTCATTGGTTTGTCAAATTGGGGAGTCGGATCAAACATCCCCGATTTACAGGCAAGATCTTTCGGATCCCTGAGATATTTTTCAGCAGCTTCATCTATAAATTCAATGCCCAGTCCCGGACTGTCAGGAACAGGAATGACACCATTCTGAATAATCGGATTCTGAATGCCTGAAACTAAATCATTCACCCAGGGCATTTCAATGGTATGACTTTCCAGAGAGATGAATTCCTTTATTGTAGCCGCGGTATGTACATTTGCCATAACCCCTATCGGAGATGACGCACAATGCAACATTGTTTTTATTCCAAACTGATAAGCATAATCAGCTATCCTTTTAGTCTCAATCATTCCTCCTGATGTAAGAAGATCAGGGTGTATTATAGTAACCGCATTTTGCTCTATCCAGGGTTTGAAATTCTCCATGCTCCATATATCTTCCCCGTTCAGTGTCGGAGTTCCTGAACCCGCAGTGATCTTTTTATTGAGGTTGACTGCATTGAATTTTGTGAAATGAATAACATCCTCAATATATGCAAGCTTAAATTTCTGATCTGCCATGTAATTACCAAGCTCTATTCCGCTTTCAACTGTCATATTGCCAAAATGGTCGGCTCCCAGATTGACATCATATCCGATTATCTTTCGTGCTGTAAATACATGTTCTCCCCACTTTTCCAGTCCTTTCCGCGTTGGAAGATTATTCTCCATTGCTCCTTTTATGTCCCTTATCAGGGGTGGAGTAAGATCAATCTTGTAATGCTTTAAGCCAAGATCAAATCTTCTTTTCATCATTAATTTCAGATTTTCTTCCCTTAAAACAGTAGGGCAATCGGCATATATTTCTACATTATCGCGAACCTTATCACCAAGGAGTCTCCAGCAGGGCACACCCAGAGCTTTTCCTGCCAGATCCATAAGGGCAATATCCACAGCGGCATATCCGCCGGCATACCTGCCGGAGCCTGTCAGATGACGGATACTCTTCAGAATTGGCTCAATATCAAGAGGATCCTTACCTATCAGATAAGGCTTCATCATCAATGCCTGAGCGAGCCATCCTGCATCTCTGACCTCTCCCAAACCTATAATACCCTGATTGGTATAAATTTTAATTATAGGGAAGTCATAAATCGCTGCCAGCGTAGCTCCCCGGATATCGGTAATCTTCAAACCCGATGGCCGCGATAAGGAATCTTTCGGATTAATAACGGATTCTCCTTCCACTAATCCGGAGTAGCCTATAGCTCCTCCCATCAATGATTTTTGTATGAAAGATTTCCGGTCCATAATATTGAGTATAAAATTCTATTAATTATATCAAAGTCATTTGTTACAGGGCATTTATTACAGGGCATTTATTACAGTAAATCAGATAATCATATTTTCTGAATATTTTGTTTTCAGGAAATAACATGAATAAAGTTAGCCAATTTTATCTAACTTTCATACATAATAACTGACTTGATTATCTCAATTAAATCCAGGCGATCATATGCGGGAAATGAAGATTACAGCAATTTTATCAAAAGCTGCATCACACCGGATTTATTCCGATAGCATAATTGAGAAAAATGCATTGAAAGAGATTTGTGTATCTTTAAACGGATAAGATTCGAATTATGCAAGTAAGTTTTTTCAAAATTTTAAATAATTTAGCATGCTCCTAAAACAATATAACATGGCAAAAAAGGCATTTCTCTATCTCACTACCTTTCTGGTGGTTTCTTTCCTGGTTGTCTCCTGTGAACCTGAAGAAAAATCATTTGACGATACCTTACTTACCGGGAAATGGAAGTCAGGCACTCTGTACTACAAGTATCTGGCTAATGGATCAGGCGCTACCTGGGATACAGCAGATGATGTAACCGAATCAGAAGCGCAGGCTTTTACATGGACACTGGAGAAATCCGAACTTACGCATATTCATGTTCTGGAACTGGGAGGTTCCGTCCCCAAGGTTTATACTGTAACTGAACTGACTTCCACATCACTGAAATATCATGATGATTTTGGAGTAACCTTTTCATTCACCAAAGCGGATTAATAGAACCGCAATCCCATTTCTGTTAACTTATTTAAAATGAGGAAATTCATAAAGATATTTTCTATTACTATCGTGTCGCTGATTTCAATTTTGATAATCACGGTAAGTATCGCTTTGTGGCTGGTTTTTACACCTGAACGGTTTACCCCAATTATTCGCAGACAGGCTGATAAGTTCATTACATGTAAGTCGGAATTCGGTGAAGTTGAATTAACCTTCCTCAGCACTTTTCCAAACTTTGGAATAAAGGTTAAACAACTTGTATTGATTAATCCTGTTGATGGTGCGACAAATGATACCCTCATCAGGGTGGATGAGCTTGTTGGGGTAGTTGATGCAGTTGCCTGGTGGAAAAGGGATGAACTTAAATTGATCGGACTGGAGCTTACAGGTGGATCTGTCAATATTTTTTCAGACAGCCTGGGAAATACAAATTATGCTATTGTGACTACTGATACAACGTTATCAACTGATCCTGAATCCGAAACTACACTCCCCAACATAGATATCAGGAATATTAGTCTGAATAATATTAGCTTTCATTACAATGACATTTCTTCAAAAATCAATACTGCAATAACCAACCTGTCTGCTGAAATCAGGGGAACAATTTCGGATGATGATATATCAGGCAACATCAGGGTCAGCAGGTCAGGAGTTTCTCTTGAATTTGATGGGGAAAAATATCTTCAGCAGGCCTCGCTAAAGCTTGATATGCCCGTAAAGATAACACCATCGCGTCAGTTAATCGAGTTCAGGAATGCATCGTTTACAATTAACGATCTGGAGTTATTGCTGAACGGAACAGTTGAAAATGACACTCTCAATAAAAACATAATTACCGGGATAAGCTATAATCTTGCCTCGTGGCCGGTGAAAAGCATGCTTGCCCTGGTGCCGCCTTCATTCAATAATTATTTAAAAGGGATCGATGCTGATGGTCTGCTGACATCCCGGGGGAGTATTAATGGCATTATGAATGATTCTGTTATGCCGCTTATGGACATTCATCTCCTGCTGGTTAACGGAGCTCTGAAATATTCAGGCTTTCCATTGCCCTTACATGATATTAATGGAGATGTAACCATTTCTACTGATTTGAAAAACGATTCTCTTTCTTTTGTGAATCTGAAACAGTTCAGCGCCAGAACTCCCTTGTCATATATTAGTACTGAAGGTAATTTAACCCATTTATTTACAGATATTTACTGCAACCTGACAACAAATACACGATTGACCCTTAATGAGTTTGATCAGATGATTCCAGATAGTATGAAGCTTAGCCTGAAGGGTAAAGTGTCAGGAAAGGTAAAATCTGCATTTAAAATGAGTCAGATTGAGAAGATGCAGCTTGAAAGAATGAAGTTATCCGGTTCGTTGACACTTTCGGATTTCGATGTCACTTATGACAGTATTTCAATTAAAACCGGCAGGTCCAGAATAGATTTTCAACTACCAAACAATAAAGCTTCTGCAAAAAACACAAAATTTGCTCTTGCAACTCTCCTTATGGACAACATTGAAACAGCGAAAATTGATAGTTACACAGCATCACTTAAAAATGCTTCAGTCACTTTCGAGACATCCGATGTAAGAGATACTACCAGGATACCCGACTTGATTTGTTCTTTTGATATTGAATCCCTTTCTGCCAGTATGGATACCATGAATCTGGCGATTGCCAACCCAAAAGGAAAAGTAAATGTGGCACCAAGGCCTGAAAGTCCTGATCAGCCCCGGATCACCTTGTCTTATCTCAGCGATCATTTAAAAGCTGTCATGGGACAAAACTCTGTCGAAGTTGAAAAAATCAATATTGACACAGATATTCTCAATGATAATACTCAGAAAGATATTTTTCTTCAATGGCTGGTTAATGGATTTGTTGACATCGAGCAGGGTAATGTTGTCATAGCCGGAATTTCACATCCGGTTGAGATCCCTTCTGTAAAACTAAACTTCGATCCTGAGACATTTAATATTAAGGAGAGCAAAATAAAAATTGACAGGTCAGATTTTGAATTATCAGGGAACCTGAACAATGTACTGTCATATTTCAGGGGTGATTCAATTTTGAGAGGCAAATTCAATTTTGTTTCAAACACGACAGATATATCTCAACTGATGGCCCTGACAAACGGAATCGGGCAGAAAGATACTATTATTGCTGAACAATCTGAAAATCAAGTAATTGATTCCGTTTACGCTGGCCCGTATATGGTGCCAGGAGGAATTGATGTCTTGCTGAATGCAAATATTAAGACAGCAACCATGGGAATTGATACTGCCAAAAATATTCTTGGCAGCGTGCAGATTCATGATGGATCGCTTGTTCTCGACGGACTGACCTTTGAAACCCCTGCCGCGAGGATGCAACTCACAGCTTTGTACCGTACACCACGCAAGAATCATTTGTTTCTCGGAGTGGATTACCACATGCTTGATGTGGAGATCGGAGAATTACTTACAATGATCCCCGATATTGATTCTCTTATGCCGATGCTGAGGTCATTTGGAGGCAAAGGTGAATTTCACATTGCCGTTGAAACATACCTTGATTCAATGTACAATATTAAAAAATCAACCCTGCGTGGCGCTTCATCTGTTAAAGGGAATGATCTGGTTCTTATGGACGGGGAGACATTCAGTGAGATTGCCAAAACACTTAAATTCAATAAAAAGACAGAAAACAAGGTTGATACTTTATCCGCAGAGTTCACCATATTCCGTAATGAAATAGACATTTATCCCTTCCTGATTGTCATGGATAAATACAAGGCAGTTATAGCCGGAAGGCATAATTTTGATCTTAGCTTCGATTACCATGTTTCTGTAGTAGATTGTCCATTGCCTGTAAAACTGGGAGTGGATGTAAAAGGCAATATGGATGATTTATCATACCGCCTCGCCAAATGCAGGTATGCAGAATATTACCGTCCTTCAGCCAGGCGTGCTGTTGAGAACAAGCAACTGGAACTCAGGAAAATGATACGGGAAACACTGGAACAAAAGGTAATAGATTAAGGAATATTACTAATTATTGCCCTCTTGTACCAGTAGAGTAAACATTCACGGTACTTTAATGCCTTTACTCCCGGTGTAAAAGAGCTTTTATTTCTTCA
>JBBQJD010000054.1:0-26578 GCA_038325595.1 Bacteroidales bacterium
ACCGGTACCTCAACCAGTGGTCCTATGACTGCAGCAAATGCTTCACCTGAATTTATCCCGAACACTGCTATTGCAACTGCTATTGCAAGCTCGAAATTATTGCTGGCTGCAGTAAAAGATAGTGTAACAGTTTGTTTGTAATCAGCTCCGGCTTTCCTTCCCATGAAAAATGAGAATAAGAACATTACAAGAAAATAGACAATCAGCGGGATTGCTATCAGAATCACATCAAATGGCAATTTGACTATGTATTCTCCTTTCAATGTGAACATTACAATTATCGTAAATAATAAGGCAATGAGTGTTACCGGACTTATCTTAGGAATGAATCTGGTATGAAACCACTCCTTGCTTTTTACCCTGATAAGAATAAACCTGGTTAAAAACCCGGCTATGAATGGGATTCCAAGATAAATAAAGACGCTTTTTGCAATCTGTCCTATTGTAATATTCTCAACGATGGCATTGACGGGAACACCGAACCATCCCGGTAGTATCGCAATAAAAAACCATGCATATACAGAAAACAGGAGTACCTGGAATATCGAATTGAAAGCCACCAGTCCGGCACAATATTCCGTATCACCTCTGGCGAGATCGTTCCAGACAATTACCATTGCAATACATCTTGACAGACCTATTAAAATGATCCCGTACATGTAGGGAAGATTGGAATTATTTTCGCCCGGAAACAGCTTAAAGAAAATAATTGCCAGTGCGAACATCAATATAGGTCCGATTAACCAGTTCTGGATCAGTGAAAGAGACAGAATTCTGACATTCCTGAAAACACCTCCAAGCTCCTCGTATTTCACCTTGGCGAGAGGAGGATACATCATGAGAATCAAACCAATCGCAATCGGAATATTGGTCGTACTTTCAGGTGTTGATTTTAATGAATCCCAGAATGTAGCAATTGCAGGAAAGAAATATCCTGAAAATACTCCGATAAACATTGCCAGGAATATCCAGAGTGTCAGATACCTGTCAAGTAACTTTAATCTCGGTTTCATACAAGATGTTGTTCATTATTAATTATCAGGAGTCTCAAACATTCTTTTCGGCATACACTGTAATACTAAAAATTCCTGCACCTTCTGATCTGAATTCAGCAAGTTCATTCTTATCAAGATATTCAAGCATAGTATAATCCGGAATTACAATAGCTTTCTCCTTTTGTACTTTGATATTTTTCAGGCCAGATCTGCTTCCGGGTTATAACCATCAAGTTTTTCATAACTTTCACTGAATACAGAATAATCAGTACCTGAACAGCAGCTTGAAGTACCGCAACAGGATGTTTCTTTGTTCGATTCATTGTTAAGTGCAATTTTACCATATTTCTCCTTCACCAGCTGTTTTAGTCCTTGTGATTTCATAACTTTTTCTTAATTTCTGATTCATATAATTCGTAAAATTCATCCCTTATCTCATTCCTCACCCTATAGAATTCGTTAATAATTTCGGTATACGACCCGGTTGCTACCGCAGGATCATCAAATCCCAAATGCAGACGGTTCCTGACTTTTCCATTAAACAGAGGACAGGATTCATTTGCCTTGTCACAAACGGTTATTACATAGTCCCATTCTTCTCCGGTATACTTAAGTATGTCTTCAGGTTTATTTTTGCTGATGTCAATCCCGTCTTTTTTCATGACTTCAACAGCCAGGGGATTGACTTTTCGTGCAGGATTTGTTCCTGCCGAAAATACTTTGAGTCTTTTGTCAAACGATTGAAGGAATCCCTGTGCCATCTGACTCCGGCAACTGTTAGCCGTACATAATATTAATATCTTCATATCTTATTGAATTTCAACATACTACTTTCGCATTTCTTATCTCAGAAAAAAATTCTTCAAATAACTTACTGTAACGGTCAATCTTGATGGAATTCAGGCAATAGTTGATCCTGAGGCCATCAATTTCCCCCTGTATTAGTCCGGCATTCCTTAATTCTTTCAGATGCTGGGAAACAGTTGTACGCGCCAATGGCAGATAATCAGAAATATCTCCTGAGATACATGTTTTTGTATCAGCAAGGTATTTCAGAATTGCAAGCCGTGCAGGATGAGCAAGAACTTTTGCAAATCGGGCCAGATCCTGTAGATTATCATCGAATTTTTCAGCTTTGTTCATAATAATGTTCATATGTCGCAAACGTACGACATTTTTATTATAATCCAAAAAAAATTGATTTTTCCAGGAATCAGGGTCAGGGCTTTTCTTTTTTCAACAATCCAATGCCAATCAGAAGGCTCACCAAACCAAGTACTGCGAAAATTGCAAATCCCCTTGCATATCCTGCCTGACCATAATGGTTCACTATTTGTCCCATCAAAGGAGGTATGACAAAACCTCCGAATGCCCCCATTCCACCTATCCAGCCGGCCGCTCCTCCTATTGCCTTTGGTATATATCTTGGCACCAGCTTGAATACGGCTGCATTGTTTACCCCCATTCCTATAGCAAGCAGTACGACGCCGAATACAGAAAAAACAGTAGAATGTGCAAAAAATAATATCATCGAGGCAACCAGCACGAGTGAAACGAAAAGAATGCTTGTCTTTTCACCACCGAGCCTGTCGGCCAGTGAACCACCAAGAACACGTACTGCAGATGCAAGCAAAGAAAAAACAGCTGTAAAAACACCTGCCTTGACAGGTGAGAAACCATGGAACTGACTCCAGTAAATTGGAAACCAGGCAGTCAGAGCAATAAATCCTCCAAATGTTGTGAAGTAAAGGGCAACAAGCTTCCATGTATTCCCTGTTCTGGCCGAAATTACAAGGCTTTCCCTTACATTGCATGTTGGAAAGAGCTCCTGCCCCAGTTTCCTGGCTTCTGTTACGCTTTCCGCTTCTGATTTCCCGATTTTCCTGAATTGAAAATAATATGAATTGGTTCCTATGAAGGCATATATAATAGTACCGGTAAGGAGGAATAAAAACCATGCAAAATAGGCGGAAATAAATCCAAAATGCTGAAGGTAAATCGGGAGAATCAGTGAAAACAGCCCGGGAGCAAGATTTCCCAGTCCTGCATAAGTCCCCAGCGCCGTGCCCTGTTTCCGGCCTGGAAACCAGTAAGAGGTTTGTCCGATACCAACCGAAAATGTAGCGATCCCGCATCCGCTTAGCATACCAAGGAACAATATCAATCCATACATGCCTTCCATCCGTGGATAAGAAGTATTCAGTAAAAGAGTAATTCCACCCAATCCGATTACCGAAAGCACCAAAAGGATCAAAAATGGTTTTCTTCCCCCGGTAATATCAACCCAGGCTCCAAACGGGATCCTCAGCAATGAACCAGTTAATGACGGAATAGCAACAAGTAATCCTACCATTGCCGGGGTAAGATCCATAGCCTCCTTGAATTTAATCGCCGTTGGTCCGTATAAGGAAACTGCCGCAAATCCAAAAAAGAAACCTAACGTTGTTCCTGTCAGACCAATAAGAGGAGAACCTTTAGGATGAAAATTTTCCATACATACGCTCTTTACTGTTAATACTGATCCTGGTTAATACTACAACTTTTTTTATTTTTTTTGTTAAGTATTTAACAGCAAATAAACTTTAAAGTTTTGAATTAATCTTCATATATTTATTGTCAATTTCATATTAATCAGTTTAATGTTCATATAAGAAGAAACAGTTGAATATATTTCATGGCATAATAATGATTACAGCATTATTTATGAAAAGACTTATCTCATTCCTGATTCTGCTTTTTCCAATCTGGACACTAGTATCCGGCCAAACGGGTGAAGAAATTTTCAAGACAACCTGCACTGCCTGTCATACAATAGGAGGAGGCAGGCTGGTCGGACCTGATTTGAAGGGCATTTACAACCAAAGGGATAATCCATGGCTCATCAGTTTTATCCGCTCATCACAGAAAATGGTAAAATCCGGCGACAAGGATGCTGTAGCTATTTTCAATGAGTATAACAAGGTTCCAATGCCTGACAATAACCTTACGGATGACCAGATAATCAGTATAATAGATTACATTAAAGTCACTGACGGAGCTTCCGGTACATCTCCCCGTGCTGATGAAAAAGCCTTGCCTGAACAGGCAGATAGCCTTAAGACTGCTGACGGAGACACAATGAAAACAGCAATAAGTGCCGATAGTCTGAAGGCGGATGCGGGAGGCGATACTTTGAAAATTGAAGGGAAAAGCCCTACAATTCCAACTGACACAATGCAATACAGCACTGAAACAGTATCAGAAGGCCGGGCTCTTTTTAATGGCTTTACTCCATTTAAAAATAAAGGATCACCATGTATTTCATGTCACAATATACAGGATCAGTCACTGCTTGGAGGAGGGAAAATAGCTCTGGACCTTACGTATTCATACAGCAAACTCGGGCCTGCAGGGCTTAATGCAATTCTTACAAACCCGCCTTTTCCTGTAATGAGAACAGCAATGTTGAATCATCCTCTTACTCCTGAGGAAACACAGGCAATTATCTCACTCTTGAAATCTGTGGATGACCGGAATAAAGCCAATGAAGTACCACAGTCAGGAGGAGTCCTGTTTCTGGCTATTGGAATTATGACTGCATTGTTTTTGCTGGTCCATACGTACGTTTTTTATGATAACAGGAAAATAGGCTGAACCAAAATTTTAACTAATGTTTTTATAGTCAATAACATACAATAATCCATAGACCATGAGCTGGATAAAAGATATGATATCTCCCCGGACCAGGCAATGGGAGGAGTTCTACCGTAACCGCTGGCAACACGATAAAGTTGTCCGGAGCACTCATGGTGTAAATTGTACGGGCGGTTGCAGCTGGAATGTATATGTTAAGGAGGGTATCGTTGTCTGGGAAACCCAGGCTATCGATTATCCATTGCTTGAGAATTCACTGCCTCCTTATGAACCCAGGGGATGCCAGAGGGGGATTTCATTTTCCTGGTATTTATATAGCCCACTGAGAATAAAGTATCCGATGATCAGGGGGGTTCTTTTTGATTTTTTTATTGAAGAAAAGGAAAAAACAGGCGATGCACTGCTTGCGTGGCAAAACATACAGAATGATCCGGAAAAAAGAAGAAGATATCAAAAAGCCAGGGGAAAAGGCGGATTCAGGAGAATCACATGGGATGAGGCACTCGAGATAATTGGTGCTGCCAACATTTACACTGCAAAGAAATATGGCTCCGATCGTGTTACAGGATTTTCACCAATTCCAGCCATGTCGATGATAAGCTTTGCAGCAGGAGCCAGGTTTCTGCAGCTTTTTGGCGGAGTAAATCTGAGCTTTTACGACTGGTATTGCGATCTGCCAAATGCCTTTCCCGAGATCTGGGGAGAGCAGACCGATGTGGCTGAGAGCGCTGACTGGTATAATTCAAAGTTTGTTGCGGTTATGGGCTCCAACCTGGGAATGACCCGTACTCCTGATGTGCACTACTTTTCAGAAGCCAGGTATAATGGAACGAAGACTATCGTTTTCTCACCTGATTTCAGTATGGTTTCAAAATATGCTGATCAGTGGATTCCTGTACATGCAGGACAGGATGGCGCCTTCTGGATGGCAGTGATTCATGTGATCTTAAAAGAATACCATGTGGAGAAAAAGGTTCCCTACTTTATCAGATATACAAAAAGGTTTACTGATGCACCTTACCTCGTTGAGCTGATAGAACACGAAGGAATATATGTTCCGGGCAGGCTTCTCCGTGCAAATATGGTTTTGAAGTATTCAGATATTGAAAATGGTGACTGGAAATTCCTGAACATTGATGAAGATACAGGTGAACTTGTATGTCCGTCAGGCAGTGCAGGACACAGATGGCAGGAGAAGAAAGGTTTCTGGAATCTCAACCTGATCGATGGAGAAAAAGGGGATGAGTACAACCCCATACTTTCATTGATAGATATTAAAGACGATATTCTGGAGGTTGAATTTACAGAGTTTGCCAGGAAGCATAAGCTGAAAAGAGGTGTGCCTGTCAGATTTGTCAAAACAAAAGCAGGAAAGATCCCGTGTACAACCATCTATGATCTCTTAATGGGCCAGTTTGGAGTAAATCGCGGACTTGGAGGAGAATACCCTGCTTCATATGATGATGCGGCTTCTGTTTATACACCCGCATGGCAGGAAAACTATACAGGGATAGGCTCAGCTACTGTAATACAGTTTGCAAGGGAATGGTCCCTTACAGCAGAAGCCACAGAAGGAAAATGTACCATTATTATTGGTACGGGTGTTAACCAGTGGTATCACAGCAATCTTATCTACAGGGCTGCCGCACTGGCACTTATGTTTACCGGTTGTGTCGGTGTTAATGGTGGCGGAATGAACCATTATGTAGGACAGGAAAAACTTGCTCCTTTTGATTCCTGGGAGCCGATAATGAGTGCGAAAGACTGGCAAAAAGGCGCCAGGCTTCAGCAGACCCCCATCTGGCATTATATTCATTCCGGCCAATGGAGATACGATGGCAACCAGGCCGATTATAATACAGTACCCGAAAATGATTTTTCATCACAGCATACAGCAGATCTGATAGTAAAAGCAGTAAGAAACGGATGGATGCCATTTTTTCCACAGTATGATAAAAGCAATTTTGAAATAGCAAAGGAGGCAAAGGTTGCAGGAGCAAAAGATGAGAAAGATATTCAGGATTATATTATCAACCAGTTAAAGGAAGGCAAATTAAAATATGCGGTATCAAATCCCGATGAAGAGGCTAATTTCCCCAGGGTGTGGTATATCTGGAGAGGCAATGCAATCCTTTCTAGTGCAAAAGGTCATGAGTATTTTTTGAAACACTATCTGGGCACCCATAACAGCTCCATTTCAGATGAAGTGGCAGAGCCATTCGTGAAGGAAGTCGAATGGAAGGATAAAGCTCCTGAAGGAAAAATGGATCTTGTGGTAGATCTGAATTTCAGGATGGACACTTCAGCTTTGTATTCTGATATCGTACTCCCGGCCGCTTCCTGGTATGAGAAATCAGACCTGAACACAACAGACATGCATTCTTTTATTCATCCCCTCGGACCTGCTGTGCCTCCGGTATGGGAATCTAAAAGCGACTGGCAGATTTTCCGGGAGATAGCTAAAGTCACAAGTGAGGTGGCGAAGAAACATTTTCCTGAACCTGTGATGGATATTATTAATCAGCCTCTGGATCATGATACGCAGGCTGAAATTTCACAGCCGGACATAAAAGACTGGTTCACAGGTGAATGCGAGCCTATTCCCGGAAAAACAATGCATAATATCATTACAATTGAACGGGATTATACAAAGATCTATGAGAAATTTATCAGCCTCGGACCAAATGTCAGGAATAAGCTTGGCGGGCACGGAATTTCTTTCAAATGCGATGATTTTTATGATCTGATGCTTAAGAACAAGGGGCATGTCAATGTAATCGGGGATAAGATTTATCCATCGATCAATGATGATGTGGAAGCCATAAATGCAATTTTGCTTCTATCATCGGTTACCAATGGAGTATTAAGCGGAAGAGCTTATGCTGATGCAGGAGAAAAAACCGGGGTGGATTTCAGCAGCATTAAACCTCTGAATAACGAAGCAACTTTCAATTTTAACGATCTGCTTTCACAACCCCGCAGATTACTCAATTCTCCCATCTGGTCGGGACTTATGAACAAGGGCCGGGCATATTCCGCGTTTACAACCAATACTGAATTCAAAGTCCCGTGGAGAACACTCACCGGACGGCAGCATATGTATCTCGACCATGAGGCATATATACTTTTCGGTGAAAATCTTCCAACATATAAGCCCTCTCCCCTGCCTGAGCTGTATGGCGATCTCCGGAAAACCGTGGCTTCGGGTCAGTCCCTTATGCTTAATGCCCTTACACCACACGGCAAATGGCATATTCATACAACATTCGGAGATACCCAGAGGATGCTTGTTCTTTCAAGGGGAATTGAACCATGCTGGATCAGTGAAAAAGATGCGGAAAAACTGAAGATCAATGATAATGACTGGGTTGAGGTACTAAATGATAACGGCGTCTACTGCACAAGAGCATGTGTCAGTTCGCGGATACCGGAAGGAATCTGCATCATTTATCATGCTCCCGAACGTACCTACTCGGCTCCAAAATCACCTTCACGGGGTTTTATCAGGGGAGGAGGACACAATAGCCTTACCAGGCTTCACTTTAAACCCAACCTTCTTGCGGGAGGATATGGCCAGTTTACCTTTCACAGTAACTACTGGGGGCCGGTCGGGGTTACCCGCGATACATTCGTTTTGGTCCAAAAGCTCGACCCTGTGGTTTTTTAAAGAAATTTAAAAATTATTCATGATGGATGTAAGATCGCAAATTTCAATGGTTTTTCACCTCGACAAATGCATTGGTTGTCATACATGTTCAATAGCATGTAAAAATTTATGGACCGACAGAAAAGGCGCCGAGTACATGTGGTGGAATAATGTTGAGACAAAGCCGGGTTCAGGGTATCCCATTCAATGGGAAGACCAGGAGATCTACAGGGGCGGCTGGGAAAGAAAAGGCGATTCTGTAAGGCTTTTGGGGGCAGGAAAATTCAAGGGTCTGAAGGTGCTTTTTCATAACACCAATATGCCGGTTATTGATAACTATTATGAACCATGGACCTACCAGTATGAGAAACTGATCAATGCTCCGGAAGGCGATGATCAGCCCACTGCAGAAGCTGTTTCATTATTGACGGGTGATAAGATCAATGTTAAATCAGGTCCCAACTGGGATGATGACCTGAGCGGATCACTTCTTTATGCACGAAAAGATATAAACCTTAAGAATCTGAGTCCTGAGGAACAAGCTGCAATGTTTGAGCTGGAAAGAATGGTAATGTTCTGGATCCCAAGAATATGCAATCACTGCTTAAATCCCGGCTGTGTCGCGGCATGTCCTTCGGGAGCCCTTTACAAACGCGGGGAAGATGGAATCGTACTTGTGAATCAAAAAGTGTGCAGGGGATGGCGGCTATGCATTACCGCCTGTCCATACAAGAAAGTTTACTTTAACTGGAAGACAGGCAAATCGGAGAAATGCATACTTTGTTTCCCCAGGATCGAAACAGGCCAGGTGCCTGCCTGTATGCATACGTGTGTAGGAAGGATAAGGTATCTGGGAGTATTATTGTATGATGCTGAAAGAATTGAAAAAGCAGTTGCATGCGACGATAAGGACCTGGTCAGGAACCAGTTGAATCTTTATCTCGATCCTTCCGATCCGGAGGTAATTTATAATGCAAAGAAAGCAGGGATTCCTGACTCAACAATGGAAGCTGCAAGGAAATCTCCTGTTTGGAAGTTTGTTAAAGAGTGGGGGCTTGCACTACCGCTGCACCCGGAATTCAGGACAATCCCAAATTTGTTCTATGCGCTGCCACTTCTGCCCTATATGGCTGTTATGAGTGACAAGATATACACCACAACCAGCAATTCTCTTTTTGATGATTCGGAAAAAGCGAGGCTTCCGATGAAATATCTTGCCAATCTCTTCAGCGCCGGCGATACAACCATTATTACGGACATCCTGAGGAAAATGAAAGCTGTACGTACACACAGACGTTCAGTTACCGTTGGTGACATTACCAGGGAACAGGCTGATGCTGAACTGCGGAGCGCTGATCTTACGTCTCAGGTTGCTGATGATATTTTCAGATTGACAGCCCTTGCCCATTTTCAGGACAGATTCGTTATACCGCCATCACATCGCGAAGAAGCTATAGATCTTATTGAGGAAACATCTAAGAGAAGGGAAAATGCCGGATTCGGATTCCTTGATAAACCTGAAAGAGGATTATAATATGAAAAATCACGATCATTATTCAATCCTTGCTGAAATGTTCAGTTATCCGTCCCCGAAAATGAAGGACAAGATTGAATCATGGAAGAAAATAATATCAGGATATGATGCTGAGATATTAACAAAGCTTGAACCTTTTATCTCACATATCACGGGAAAAACTCTGGCAGTTCGGCAGGAATATTTTATAAGCACATTTGATGTACAGCCTCTCTGCACACTCGATATAGGTTATGTTCTATTCGGCGAAGATTACAGGAGAGGCGATTTTCTGGTCAATATGAAAAAGGAGCATATTAAGGCAGGAAACGACTGCGGAAGTGAACTGCCCGACCATCTGCCAAATATTCTCTCACTTATTCCCCGCATTAGTGATGCTGATCTGGCTGAAGAGCTTATTTATTCCCTGATGATACCTGCGTTGCACGAAATGATCTTCAGATTTAAAAACGGGGATAATCTGTATAAGGGATTGCTTGAGATCCTTGTAACAATAATGGAATCAGATTATCCTGTATCCCGGTTTGAAAGATTCAGCTTCAGAAGAGAGGAAAAGAATATGGTTCCGGGTAGTTAATTCAGAAGGATGAGGAAAAATAAGACATAGATGGCGGTGGATATAAATGGATTTAAACATACATCAATTGTACTTCAACTGATTACTGTAAAAGATTAAAACCTAATTAAATGAATGGAGTAATTTTTTTCATCGTATTACCATACCTGGCACTCATTTCACTGATTTTCGGGAGTATTTACAGATATTTTTTCATGGGTTTCCAGGTATCATCGCTTTCAAGCCAGATTCTCGAAAGCAGATTGCTGTTCTTTGGGAGCAGGCCTTTTCATTGGGGAATTGTTACATTGCTCACAGGTCATCTTATCGGTTTTTTGTTACCATCCGGCGTTCTGGCCTGGAATGGTAAACCTGCCAGACTTTATATACTTGAGATTACGGCATTTGCATTCGGCATCCTTGCTTTGATCGGACTAATTATACTAATTGTCAGACGTTCAGATGTCAAAAGAATCCGCAGGGTGACTACGAAAATGGATATCCTTGTCTTCATTGTTCTGGCAACAATTATTATAACAGGTCTCATGACTGCTTTCTTTTTAAGATGGGGTTCTTCATGGTTTGCTCTTGTCATGGTTCCCTATCTGAAATCAATACTGGTTTTCAGACCTGATGTAACAGCAGTGGCAGCACTTCCGGTTTTGGCGAAAATTCATATTATTTCAACCTTTGTATTCTTCGGAATTTTTCCGTTTACAAGATTTATACATATAATAGTATATCCATTTTCATATTTGTGGCGAGAGTATCAGGTAGTTGTATGGAATAAAAGGAAGAAAGTCGAACCGATAAAACAGGAGAAGGAAATTTAATCTCGGGTTGCAAAAAAAGGCAAAATAGTCCCTCTTCTCACCTGAACAGGCAAGGAATAGAAATAATGCAAAACAGGGCATCCTTTTTAATTTACCACCACCAGTTGTAACTGGGTTCTGTTACTGTTAAAGAAAATTCTTTGTCCAGAATTGAAACAATCTTGTCTTTGTTCTGAACATTGGATGTTGCATTGACAACAATGCCGTTTTTATAGTAAACAGTAATAGGAACTTCCTGAAAACGCTGTACCTCAGGTATTGACCTGATGACCTGCGAAACGGGACTATCATAATCCATGAAGTAAAACCTGACATGCTTATACTTGTCATCAAGTTCTTCAGCAACCCCATAGAAAGGATTATATTCTGCACTCATACGTCCGCTAATGACCACAACATTCTCATTCTCACTGATAGCTCTCTTATGATCTGCCCCTGATTCTAATTGTTTAAGTTTAGTGAGCATCATAACCTTTCCTTTATGATACAAAATTACCATATAATTAGTATTTAATGAAATAAAGTGTGACTTTTTGAACAATTCCAGGCATAATCTGCAATATTGTCTGTTACTTAAAGTTTTATGCCTGAGAAGAGTTTTTTTATTCATAAAATGATATGTTCATACAATCTTCATCTATTTATTATAATTTTGCTGATGTTGAGATGATTATACATTTATAAACCCATGACACTGAAAATAACCGATAATAATAAATGCTTGAGGAAACTCAGGCAAATTCTCCTCTCAGGATTGTTTTTGGGTTTTTCCGGCTACGCTTCATTTGCACAGACCGGCTCTCTCAGGACTGATTCTGTTCATGCAATTCAGAAAAAACCACAATCATCAGTCACTTCAAATGACAAGCCGGGTAATATTGACAAACAACAGGGAAACCATCAGAATGCCGGGAAATTAAAGGCAGTAAAGCAGGTAAAGGGAGCACGGCCTGACATGAGTAAAGCAAGGGGCGCAAGACCTCCCAGCATTGTACGGCCTTCCGGATCGGGGATGCCAAGAGGTATGGGAAAGCCAGGCGGAGCAAATAAACGGGGCGGCAGATAAATATATTTACATGAATTTTTTAAAATCGCAGTATATCTTCAAATTTTGTACTATTCTGCTTTTAATAATCCTGACTTCAGGGGTTGCAAAAAGCAGTATTCCTGATTCTTTAAAAAGCAATTCCTCCGACACGGTTTCAAAAGTATCCCGGCATGCACTTTATACAGGCGCCGGGTATGGGAGCAACATGATTTACCTGGGGTCAACTATTTCGGGAAATCAGCCATTCGGCTATGCTGCATTAACATATGGATTTAAGAATGAACTTTTTGCAGGTATTTCTGCTCTTAAGTTATTTGACAATGACCCTGAAAGTGCTTTTTACACCGGTTCACTGGGATACAGTCATGTTTTTAATTCCTGGTTCGATATTTCAACATCAGTGTCAGGATACATGTTCGGCAGACCTGTAATTGATACACTTTTCAGCAATTTTATTTATAGTGATCTCACATTGGGATTCGACTGGAACCTGCTCTATTCAAAAATATCAATCGGGGCTCTGATTACTGATGAAATAAATCCTTACCTTCAGATAAGAAATTCGAGATTTTTCCAGACCGGAAAATTTATTAAAGATAAAGCATACATTTCATTCGATCCTTATTTCAATTTAATATTCGGCAACCTGATTGAATCTGAAACAACGTACGGAACACTTATAAAAAATCCCGGCTTCGGACGTTATAACCAGAACAGACCAGGACCTGTATATACTTCATATTCAAAAAATTTCGGTATAATGGAGATTGATCTGGGGATACCTGTTGCCTTAAACTTTGACAAGGCAGTCATAGAAGCAGAGGCAAGCTATGTAATTCCCGCTTACAATGATAGTGAACTTCCGGGCCCGAAAGGATTTGTATTTCTTCTAAGCGGATACTTCAGGATTTTTTAACTTTATCATTGAAAAGAATATAAATGAATATATTAATTGTTGAAGACGAAAAGGATCTTGCTCTTGAAATAGGATCATTTCTTAAATCGGAGAATTTTTTGTGCGATTTGGCATTTACCGGTGTTGAAGCTTCTGAGAAGATCGCTGTAAACCTTTATGATTTTGTACTTCTCGATCTGGGATTGCCCGATTATAATGGACTGGATCTGATCATAGAGGCAAAAAACAATAATGTAGAAACATCTTTCATAATTATTACAGCAAGGGGAGCTGTTGAGGACAAGGTAAAGGGACTGGATCTTGGTGCTGATGACTACCTTGCCAAGCCTTTTTCTCTCGTTGAGCTTCTTTCACGCATAAATGCTGTTGCAAGGAGAAAATTCAATATCGTGCATCAGAATATTCAACTGGGTGATTTTGTAATGCAAATCCAGGCACGTAACTTAATCTGCAAGGATGATGAAGTCAATCTTACAAAAAAAGAATATGACCTGCTGCAGTATCTGTGTTTAAACCACGATAAGGTTTTAACCCGCCATCAGCTTTATGAGCATATCTGGGGAAACTTGCTTGATGATCAGTATGACAGTAATTTTATTGATGTTCATATCAAAAACCTGAGAAAGAAGTTAAACAGTCATGCTCAGTCCGACTGGCTTGAAACAGTAAGAGGTGTAGGATACAGGATTAAGACCGGGACATTATGAGCTAAGCCTTTATGATCAAACTTGAAGTAAAGCTTGCATTGTTTAACCTCTTTTCAAAACTGGTTTTCACTGCTATGTTCCTTATCTTCATGCCTTTGATCTTTGAAAGAATAAACCTCCGGCAGGTGGATAATGAGCTTGTTAAAAAAAGAGAACAAATCATAGACCTTATTTCTGAAGTAGGCATCGAACCATTCATTACCTCAGATACAACAGAAACATTCGGAAGTTACAATATACTCAAGGAGGAATTTATAAGTCTTGAGAGGATTTTCGTTGATGAAGATCTGAATTTTATTGAAGTCACTCCGAGACTGATAGAAGATGAAGAAATAGAATACAGGGTCCTTAATTACACTTTCGCAGTTGATGGCCGGAAATATCTGCTGGAAATTGGAAAAAGCCTTGCAGCTATTCTTTATGCAAAAAAGAACATTACAAAAGTATTATTAATATTTATTGTATTCATTATTCTGATTACACTGATGACTGACCTTCAGTATAACCGGTATTTGCTGAAGCCACTTAATAAAATCATAAATAAGCTTAGCGGTATTTCTGACCCTTCATTGTTTGACAAGAGTAATATAAGAACAACAACTTCTGATTTTTACCAGCTTGATAATGCTTTGAAGGACCTGATGGAGCATATTGATGAACTGTTCAGAAAGGAAAAAGATATAACTGTGAATATTTCCCATGAACTGCTTACACCGGTATCAGTGATAAGAAGTAAGCTTGAGAACATACTGCTGTCTGAAAATATTGATCCGGAGGTCTCTGTCAGGATTGAAGAATCGCTCAAGACACTTCACAGGCTTCAAAGCCTTGTAAACTCCTTGTTGCTTATTGCCCGGATCGAAAGCAGGCAGTATCTGCGTGAAGAATCTTTTTCAATAAATGAAGTGCTGCGCGAGATAGCAGATGAAGTCAGACCCATTGCTGATGATAAAGAAGTTGCGATTGAAGAGGAGTACCCGGAAGATGTGGAAATTATGAACGCTAACAAACCATTATTATTTTCAATGTTCTATAATGTAGTCAATAATTCTGTTAAAAATACCACTGCAGGAGGCAGGATAATTATCAGCAGCAGTACAGAAAAGGGAAATACCGTTATTGTCAGGGTATCTGATAATGGTAAAGGAATGTCGGAAGATCAGCTGAATACAATTTTTTCACGATTCAAAACCAGGACAGTAACAGACGAATCCGGTGCAGGTATCGGGCTTGCCATTGCAAAGACAATTGCTGATTTCCATAATATTAAAGTGTCAGTAGAATCTGAACCCGGAAAAGGAACAACTTTTTCTTTCATCATCATTCCAAATTCATAAATTCTTCATGTTCATGGAATTATATTTGGATTGAAATTATTAATCCAAATATATACAGCTATGAAAAATTTAATCTTTCTCACAATTTTTACTCTTGTAATCGGTGCTGTTGCAATGGCACAGGATACTGAATCCACACCTAAAAAAATTCAAAAACAGGAAAGGACTCACGTCCGGGAAAAAGATCAGCTCCATAAACAGGATGGGACAAAGATCCATGAACGCAAACAGGAAAGGATCCATGCCAGTAATGAAGCAGCATTACATGGTGAAACCGTCAGTTCAGTAGCAAAAAACACTGAATCCGGACCCGGAAAAGGGGAAATTGTAAGCCAGGGGGCCAGGAAGCGTGAAAATGTTTCTGCCAGAAATCAGAGCATGGGAGCCCGCGGAAACGCAATGCAACGCAATTCTAATATGAGGATGCAAAAAGGACCTGGCGCGGGAAGAAAATAAACTTCATTCAATTTTCATGTTGTGAACCTAATTTTGAATCGTAATTAAAATAATATAAAATGAAAAAAATACTTTTCCCGGTCTTAATAGCAATAATCCTGTTTTCAGCCTGCACCCGTACAGATGATGGTCCCGGTAAACTGGTAATCAAAATCACTGATGATCCTTTTAATATCAGCTATGTTGAATCTGCAACAGTAAAAATATCAAAAGTTGAAATCAGGAAAGCAGGCGAATATGATGAGAACAAGTTTCTGGTGCTTTCTGAAGATACTGTAACATTTGATCTTCTTGAGCTTAGAAATGGCATAACAGCAGAATTACTCGATCTGGAAGTACCTCAGGGATCATATGACCTCATACGTTTGTATGTCGAAGAAGCATCACTGAAGTTAAAGGATCATGCAGATGCATTTAGGGTAAAAGTTCCGGGCGGACATCAGTCAGGCATAAAGATATTCATCAGACCTGCAATAAGGGTTGAGGGAGGATTATCGTCAGAACTGCTGCTTGACTTTGATCTTTCCAGATCATTTGTCATGAGAGGAAATATGGGTCATGCAATGGGTGTAACCGGATTCATTTTCAAACCCTGCATCAGGGCGGTGGATATTTCTGTAGCAGGAAGAATTGCCGGAATGGTCATGGATACTTCAGAAGTGAAAATCAAAAATGCAAAAGTCTGGATCGCTCAGGACACGGTAATCTCCACTGCATTCACAGATACACTTGGACATTATGGCTTCATCGGCATACCATCAGGTGCTTATTCGATGTTTGCAACAAAAGAAGGCTACGATACAGTAGCATTTGAAGAAGTGAAAGTTTACTCAGGAAATAAGACAATCCAAAACTTTGTACTGGAAAAGAAAGAATAATGATAACTGAAATTTTAAGTGAATGCAGAATGCCCGGGGATATAACAACTCCGGGCATTTCTGTTTTGTAATTTCCAATGTTGTCATCTGAATTTTCCACTGTTGATGAGCTTTTTCTGGTCTTTCCTGTAAAGTTCAGGCTGAATATTGAAATGATGGATTTTATTTTCAGCAAGAATTGTTTCAACTTTTTCCAGCACCTGCTCAAAATAGGAAACGGTACAATCTTTTTCCATATCAATATGTGCTTCAAACATCAGTTCATGCTCATCGAGTTGCCACACATGGACATGATGAATGTTTTTCACTCCTTCAATCGAGGTAATTGCATGAGCGATCTCTTCAATATTAATGTGGGAAGGAGTAAATTGCATGAAGATTCTGACTGATTCATAAAATATACCCCAGCTGCTGTATACAAGGTAAACTGAAATTACTATTGTCAGCAATCCGTCAATCCATAGCCATCCTAAATACTTAATTATAAAACCACCGGCAAGCACAGCTATTGAAGTAAGCATATCCATCAGCAAATGCAGATAAGCTGATTTCATATTCATGTTTCGGGAAGCATCTTTTTTAATAAGTAATACACTAAGTCCATTGAAAAGTATACCTAATGCTGCAAGGTAGATAACGATTGTGCCGGCAATCGGTTTCGGATCAATCAGCCGGGTAACAGCTTCCCATCCTAAAATACCGGCAATTACCAGTAAAGCCGCCGTATTTATGAAAGCTGCAAAAATTCCGGCTCTTTTAAATCCGTATGTCTGCATCAGGGTCTGTTCCCGGCCCGATAGTTTTGCAGCACCGTAACTTATTATCAATGAGAGTACATCACTGAAGTTATGGGCAGCATCGGACAGAAGTGCCATACTCCCTGAAATGAGCCCGCCGATAAACTGGGCAATTGTAATGCCGATGTTAAGAAGTATGGTAATGAACAGATTTCTGCCGCTTATAGTGCCCTGGTTATGTGATGACTTACCCTTCATGAATGATAACTTGAATTTCTCTTTCTGCTATACCGATTTTAAGCAGAAGTTGTTCAAAGCACGGCATGTGATCCATCGTGATTCAAACCGCAAACAAAGCATAAAATTATAAGACTTTCCTGAACTCCTCCACATATTTTGATATATAATATTGTTTTTGTTTTGATTTGTACTGAATCACGTACCTGGGATGTTCAAGAGGCACAATTTTATTAAAGAAGCGGAACCTTGAATTCAACTCCTTAAGAAATTTATAATTTTTGCCGGTCCCAAGGCAGAAGCATACATCCTTCTTAATTCCGAATCCAAGCTGTTTTTCCAAAGACTCTATAATGAAATCATAAACACACTCAGCAAGCTTCTTATTATCATAGAAGTTAAAATTCACATCACGTCCCTTCCCTCCGGGAGCTGTAAAGCCCAACGGGGAGATTGCACTTATATAAAAGTTTGAATAAAATGATTCCGGACCGCCGAATGCATCTATCATTTCATATACAAATGCTGAGGATGGTTCAAAGGTTTGAATGCCTGATAATATAATACCGCACTTTTCTGCAAGTCTTCTTGTATCTGTAAATGGAATGCCGGTCACTCCTGCTCCAAACCTGCCGGGGTTAATCCCGAGAATGATGTGGCGGTGATTTTGATCATTATAATATCTGGAATAAAACTGTGTAATAACAGAAACAACTTCCGGATTATCCCTGAAAGGATTCATGATCGTAATTCCTTCCGGCAGGGATCCTTTATGTTCCAGATCCATCAGGAATGAGACAATTTTTTCGGCAAAAGTCATTAACTGTTTATTACCTGAAAATCAATAAAAACTGAACAGCAAATTTAGGAAAAACACCTGTCAAATGGAGATGATTTTACCCGTTTTTACGTAGCTCCATCGAACCACGGGCACAGTAATCTTTCTCATATAAATCGCGGGCACGAAACTCGTTCAGGTTGGTTACGATGTAACGGATGTTGGTTCCCATGGAGCTAACCTCAATTTTAACAATAACTCATTGGTAGCTTTCCCAACTTCCGGCTTTGTACATAATTGAATGGTAGCGTTTTACCGGTTTTTGATATTGATTAAACTCTCGCTGAGCACTTTCAATGGTTACTTGGGCCAATTCGTGGAGTATTGCATTGCCGCTAACCCGGTGATGAAACCTACATTAGGTTAAATCATACTCGCTTTGAGTTCGCTTTGAGGCAATCTTCCTGCACACATTTTAAAAATCATATTTTCACGCAAATCATTACAATCGTTGCAATCCTCATAACCGGCCGCAATCTGAAAAACCCGTTGTCTCAAAAGTTCCTTAACTGAATGATCTATATAACGTCCATCCCTTTCGTCATTTATGCAGGTACTGACTTAAGATAAGAGGTTTAGCTGGCTATCCAACTCGCGAAGAAGTAATAATCCACCATCACTGCTAATGCGATCACCATTAAAACTAAGTTCAATATTTTTACCCTGGACCGGAAAAAGGTCAAGTTCTGTTGTGGAAATTTCAGTTTTTTTGTTTATCATTGTACAGAGGGGTTTTTTGTTGTAAGCACTTTAAATATAGCTATTTAAGTTATAAATAAAGAACAAAACCCCTTTTTTATGAATAATTCAGGCTAAACATAAAAATGTACCAGAAGTCTTTATGACTACATTCTGTAAAATTATTAAAAGGTGCGTATTCGAGCGTTACAGCCCGTATCATAAGTAGTTGTAACTTGACAGGAAAGTGCTTCGAAATCGGCAACAAACCATACCGCCTTCCGTTAGCGGTCATTGTAACGACACCTTACAACTATAGACAAACAACTCTAACACGAAAAAAAAATATTTTTCCCTATTTGTCCAATATAATTAATCTCAGTCATTATTAAGCAAACAAACAATATTAACATGCAAGAATTCTTATTATTATTCAGACAACCGGACTATGACTATAGCAAGGCGACACCAGAACAAATGAAAGAAATTGGTAACAAATGGCACCAGTGGGTTAATGGTATTATTGCCCAGGAAAAATTTGTAAGCAACGGAATACGACTTTCATTGGACGGAAAGGTGTTAAAAGCTGGTGGAGTAGTTACTGATGGCCCTTTTGTTGAAATCAAAGAAAAGCTGGGGAGCTTTATCATTGTAAAAGCAGAAAGCCTTGATGATGCTCTTACATTAGCTCATGGATGCCCCGCGCTGGATGAAGGGGGCAGTGTTGAAGTAAGGCCTATTTATTCCTGATCATAACCTATCTTTTATTAGGCAATACTCATCTGTTAAGTTTGTTGACCTTAGGAATCAATGAATAAAGAGCAGTCACTAATACAACAATTATTCCGTCAGGAATTTTCCAAAATGGTTGCAGTAATCAGCAACCATTTTGGATTAGCACATATTGAAATAGCAGAAGATATCGTAAGTGATACATTTTTGCAGGCTTCTGAAACATGGAATAAGGACAAACTGCCACCTGATCCCACAGCTTGGCTCTACAGTGTGGCAAAACAAAAGACTTTATATTATTTCCGCAGAAATAAAATACTTACTGATAAAATAATCCCCCACCTGCAGGCAATACAGGAAAAAAACATTGATACAGTTGAAATAGATTTTTCTAATCAAAACTTCAAAGACAGCCAGTTGCAAATGATGTTTGCAATTTGCAATCCTGTAATTGCCAGTGAATCACAAATAGGATTAGCACTTCGTATTCTTTGCGGATTTGGTATTGATGAAATTGCAGAGTCTTTTTTAAGTAACAAGGAAACTATCAATAAGAGACTTTTTAGAGCAAAGGAAAAATTACGGAGCGAAAAAATACAATTAGCGTTCCCGTCAGAAAGCGAAATCCCCGCCAGGCTTGAAAATGTTTTGCGTATTATTTATTTACTGTTTAATGAAGGTTATCACTCCTCTACACAAAACTATATACTGCAGAAAGATTTTTGTTTAGAAGCCTTACGGCTGGGAATTATGCTTACTGAGTTTGAAAAAACAAATTTGCCAAAAACCAATGCGCTGGTAGCTATTATGTGTTATCATGCATCCAGGTTTGAAGCAAGGGAGAGGGAAGATAATGCGATTATATTGTATGACCACCAGGATGAATCACTTTGGAATAAAGAGTTGATTGCGAAAGGCAACCATTATCTCACATTGTCAGCACAGGGGAATGAAATAAGTCCCTATCATCTGGAGGCTGGTATAGCTTTTTGGCATTGTCAAAAGGAGGACACAATTGAGAAATGGCAAAATATACTGAACCAATACGATCTTCTTTTACAAGTAAATTATTCTCCTGTAGTTGAACTAAACAGGATATATGCATTATACAAAGTAGAAGGCAAGCAGGTTGCATTAGTAGAAGCTCTCAAGCTGAACTTAACTAATGATCACTACTATTTTACCCTGATGGGCGAATTATACACCGGGATTGACAATTCAAAAGCAAGGCTAAATTTTCTGGAAGCAATTGCCCTGGCAAAAACCCAAAAAGACAAACATTTAATTACCCTAAAAATGAATAGCCTTTCAATTTTATAGTCTTAACAAAGAAAAAAATAATAAAACAGATAAATAAGATGTCCAATTTTACCAACCTCAGTCATTACTGAGTAAATTGTAAAATAATGGAAACAGAAAAAAACAGAAATGTCAATAAATTTAAAAAGTTGGGATGCTTGATCAGTACAATTTTGCTTTGCCTTGGTATGTTAGCAGGTGGCATAGCCCAAGTTTTCCAGGCAAAAGCAAATGTTGACGGAATTATTCACTTAGGCTATCCTTTGTATTTCATGACCATACTTGGAACCTGGAAAATACTTGGTGTTATAGCTTTAATGGTGCCCGGTTATGGACTAATAAAAGAATGGGCCTATGCTGGTTTCTTTTTTGCGATGAGTGGTGCATTTATTTCCCATATAGTAAGCGGGGATGGTATAGAAAAATGGGTGGCTCCGTTTATTTTTATGCTGCTGACAATGGCTTCATGGAAACTAAGGCCTGAAAACAAGAAGCTAAGGCCAAAGACAGCTCTACCTTAAATTAATGAACTTATGTCTGGATTAAAAAAATTATGTTAGCGGTCATTCGACACATTAGAATTAGTTGTAAAAAGACCAACAGCAAACATTAAATGGAAAAAAACGAACCGATTACAGACAGCCATAAAAAACAAAATATTATATTTAAAATGACAAAAGCACTTTATACAATTATATGCATAATTTCTCTTGCTTTAATTCTAGCTCTTTTTACGAAGAAAGACTACATAGTAGAGAGAAAAATAACGATTAACCAACCAGTTAGCGTAGTTTATGAGTATTTAATATTTTTAAAAAATCACAAAATTTTTAACGCTTGGTTTTTGAAAGACCTGAATATGAGAGAAACATCAAAAAATACTGATGGACAAATCGGCTATGTGCTTTCATATGAGGGCAACAAAGACCTTGGCTCTGGAGAACAGGAATTAATTGGGTTAGAAAAAAATAAGAAAGTTGATATTGAACTCAGATTTTTAAAACCCTTTAAAAGCAGTTCAAAGACACCATATGAATTGGAAAAGTTAAGTAGCTCTCAAACTAAAGTGAAGTGGACTATTTGTGGAAAAATGAACTATCCAATGAATTTAGCTTTACTTTTTATTAATATGGATAGCTTTCTCGGTAAAGATGTTCAGCAGAGTTTGGAAAATTTAAAAACCAATCTAGAAAAATAATTTACTATGAAATTTAAAACAAAAATCATTCAAACCGGTAACAATACAGGTATTGAAGTTAATGAGCAAATGCTTGACGAATTAGGGGGCGGTAAAAAACCCTTGGTAGTAGTCACGCTTAATAATTACAGTTACCGAAGTGCCGTTGGCAAAATGGGAGCAAAATATATGATAAGCTTAAGTGCTGAAAACCGAAAAAATGCCAAAGTGGAGGGAGGAGATACTGTCGAAATAAGTCTTGAATTAGACACAGCCCTAAGAACTATAGAAGTGCCTACCGATTTTCTAAAGGCTTTGGATAAAAACAAAATTGCAAAAGCAAATTTTGAAAAATTGGCACCAAGTAAAAAGAAAGCAATGGTGCTCTCTATAACAGAAGCTAAGTCAATCGAAACGAAGCACAAAAGAATTGAAAAGGCAATCGAAACATTAAATTGAATAGCAAAAACTATTTGACGAAAAACTCTTTCACAAACACATGAAAAAATAATTTTGAGTATGGAACAAATAGTAAAATATATCGGCACCATTCATTCTTCATTAAAAAAGCTGGATGATTGCCCTAAACTGGAGACAGAAAATGCTCCTGAAGCTACCATAAATATACTGCCAGAATTTGTTGAAGGTATTAAAGATATAAAGCCCGGACAGAAATTATTATTGTTTACCTGGTTACACCTTGCAGACAGAACAACCATAAAATGCCATCCGAGAAACAACAGAAAAACACCTCTTACAGGTGTGTTTTCTACAAGATCAGCTGACCGTCCAAACCCTATTGGAATTCATAAGGTAGAGGTTGTTTCAATTTCCAAAAAAGGCATAATTAAAGTATCAAATCTGGAAGTAGTAGACCAAACGCCTTTAATAGATATAAAACCTGCATTAGAGATGTCTTGAAAATTTATGAAAAAAAGTAGTCCCCCAAAAACAGGCCGAGACAAAAGTTTAGAATATTACCAAATTTTCAGAAAAGTATGAACTCCTTATTACTCAAAAGACCAATAGCTTATTTTATTGACTTTATAATAGTATGCAGTGCATGTATTTTGCCGCAACTTATTGTTTTTTGGCTTTTTAATGGTGTGCCTTTTAAATATTTTAACCAACCTTACCATGTTTATTTTTGGGTTTTATTTACAGTTTCTTTTCCTGTATGGCTGTATTTTATTCTACAGGAAATGTCAATTAGGCAATCTACAATTGGAAAAAGAATTATGTATTTAAAGGTAACAGATGAAGCCAATTTAAGAATTAGTAAAGAAAAGTCTTTTATCCGAACATTTGTAAAATTATTGCCATGGGAAATTACTCATGTAGGACTATTACCCATTTATTTTTCCCAAGCTTCCAATATAAGTATAGGCTTATACTTAGCAAATGGGCTTATTTTAATTTATATTATTTATTTCATTATCAAAAAAGGTAAAACAGCAATTCATGATATTCTGTCAAAGACAAAAGTAGTTTTAGATAGCTAAAACACTTTTATTAACAACCTTATTCTGGCATTAACAAAATAAAAACAACGAATTGCTAACGGTTATTATGCCGACTTCACGACAGTGGAGAATTTATTCCCATTAGGCTTGACTTTGAAATTAGAGACAAGTATTTAGTTAGGATGTTTTAATTTCCAGATTAATATCTTTGAAATGAATTAAAGGATGTTTTAACGGCACTGCATCTGATAATCATATAAAATTTACTAACTTTGTACCCTTTTAATTTAATTTTCAAAGCCTGTATATGCCGGAGAAAAAGAATTTGAAGCCATATGGTGAAAAACAAATAGCATTTGATAAGCGCTATCTCCAGATGGCACTCATATGGGCGCAAAACTCCTATTGCATCAGGAGGCAGGTTGGAGCGCTTATTGTAAAAGAGAAAATGATCATTTCTGATGGTTACAACGGAACACCTTCAGGTTTTGAAAATATTTGTGAAGATGAAAATAATATAACTAAGCCATATGTACTGCATGCTGAAGCCAATGCCATAACGAAGGTTGCAAAATCAAATAATTCAAGTGAAGATTCAACACTATATGTTACAACTTCTCCATGTATGGAATGTTCCAAGCTCATTATACAGTCAGGAATACGGAGAGTCGTTTTCTGTAACAAATACCGAAAAACAGAGGGACTTGAGCTACTTACCCGTGCAGGCATAGAGTTGGTTTATATTGATCCCGAAAAAAATATTTATGAAATACAATAACACAAATAAGGCTATTTTTCTTCCCGTTTTACTTTCTGTTGCTGTTGTTGTGGGCATCCTCATAGGCCTTTATATTCCGACTGACAGGAACCTGAATCAGCATCCGAATATAAGGTCGAGAAATGATAAACTTAACATGATCCTCAACCTTGTGGAATCAAATTACGTGGATTCCGTCAACCGGAATGATCTGCTTGAATCTGCAATACCGGCCATATTAAAAAAACTCGATCCTCATTCAGTATACATCCCGGCGAAGGATCTTGCCCGGGCAAATGAACCTTTACAGGGAAATTTTGAAGGCATAGGCATTTCATTTAACATGCTTACTGATACAATACTTGTTATAAGTACTATACCGGGAGGACCCTCAGAAAAAACAGGACTTCTGCCAGGCGACAAAATTTTATTTGTAAATGATTCGATTGTTGCCGGAAAACAGATATCAGACGAAAAAGTGATGAGTATGCTGAAAGGAAAAAGAGGAACTGTTGTAAATGTTAAGATCCTCAGAACCGGGCAAAAAGAGCTTCTGGATTTCAGTATAACCCGTGATAAAATTCCGATCCACAGCGTTGATATCAGTTACATGGTCAATGATTACATTGGTTTTATAAGGATAAATAATTTCGCGATGACCACCTTCGATGAGTTTATGAAAGGACTTCGGGAGCTCAGGGAAAAAGGAATGACAAAGCTGATTCTTGATCTTCGCGGAAACTCGGGTGGAATAATGGAAGCTGCCATACAGATCGCAAATCAGTTCCTGAAAGAAGGACAGTTGATTGTTTACACAAAAGGCCGTACCCAGCCACGTACTGAAGCCAGATCAACCGGAAAAGGAGAATTTGAGACAGGCGATCTTGTGGTGCTGATCGATGAGTGGAGCGCTTCGGCCAGTGAAATCCTTGCAGGGGCTATCCAGGATAATGACCGTGGCACAATTATAGGAAGAAGATCATTTGGGAAAGGCCTTGTACAGGAACCTGTCCCTTTTCCCGACGGATCCGGCATGAGGCTTACAATAGCACGATATTATACCCCCACAGGAAGGTCAATCCAAAAACCCTATAATAATGGGTTTGAAGAATATTACGAAGATCTGAATACACGGTTTACCAGAGGCGAATTTGAAGTTTCAGACAGCATTCATTTTTCCGATTCCCTTAAATTCCTGACCCCTGGCGGACGTACAGTATATGGCGGTGGCGGAATAATGCCTGATAAATTCGTGCCCGTTGATACATCGGGTGTGTCTCCATATTTTGTAAAAGCCAGAACACATTTATACAGGTTTGCCCTTAAGTACACTGAAAACAACCGCGAGCAACTGAAAAAATATACAACTCCACGGGAACTGGAGAACTATCTTGACAGACAATCCCTGCTTAATCAGTTTATAGAGTTTGCAGAAGCCAACGGTGTGAAAAGAGAAGATACCGGGTTGAAGACCTCCGGAAATATAATACATACACAGCTCAAAGCTTATATTGCGCGTAATATTCTGGATAACAAAGGATTCTATCCGATCTGGGAACATATAGATACGACACTCAAATATGCAATAGCGTTTCTGAAAGAATAAAGTTTAACATCAACAGCTTCCGCTCCTTTTGAAGCACTCTTTGTACACATCATATTTCTCTCTATTTCTTCATTTGTCTTAGTCGAGATCAATGCTCCGGGGAAGGATCTTCGGCCTTTAGAATAGCCCACCTCTCCCCAACCCCTTTCCCGAAGTGAGAGGGGGCTTTAAATTCGTAATAATAATAAATTCGTGATGATTTGACATACAGTAAAGACGGAAAGATTTGGAATCAAAGTTCTTGTATTTTGTCAATGTCCGGATTATTAACAACAGTGATTCAGTTTTAGAACAAATCAAAAAGCAAAAGACAACATTTTGATTACCTGAAGGTTACCCCCCACCACCCCTGGGGAGAGCCTGTCCCGAGCATCGGAGGGTCAGGAGGAGAGGCCAAAAATATGCAGTTTCAAGATGTGTTGTAAAGATTAGCTTTTGAGGAAGAGCCTGAAAGTACATCTGAACTGCATAAGGGTACAGATACTATTCCTTAATGTTGTTTTCAACAAAATCCA
>JBBQJD010000055.1:0-26503 GCA_038325595.1 Bacteroidales bacterium
TGGCATGCAGCTGTATACAGGAAATTTCCTTGACGGAACACAAATAGGTCATGGCGGCAGACAGTTCAACCACCGCACAGGTTTGTGCCTTGAGTCAGGTCATTATCCGGATAGTCCTAATCATCCTGATTTTCCAACTACAGTTATTATTCCAGGCGATGTATTCAAATCAAATACTATCTACAGGATTACAGTAAGATAATATATTCTGTAAAAAAGATAAACCGCTGGTTTTTTAATTTCCAGCGGTTTTTTAATTTTATTACTTTTATAAATAATATGACTATCGGCAATCATGTGTAAGACCTCATTGATTTTGACTTCGTCGAGGTCCTTCGTTTCGTCGGTTCTTCGTTAGCCCCGTACCCTAAAGGGTGCGAAGAACCGAGTCCAGCTCTGCTGGCGAGCTCGGGCCCAGCCAAAATTCCCGAAAGTCATTATAAATATTAAATAACAAAAAAAGGATCCGTAAAAAAGGAATTGTTACTTTTATTCATGGTTCTAATTTGTTTTCAGGATAATATAAAATTTAATAATCATTATGACAACACGACGTATTTTTTTGAAGAACACTGCAATAACAACAGCAGGCCTGGGTCTTATTCCGGCTTTTTCGGGTACGCTTTCAGGATGTGCACCCTCCGACAGGATCAATGTTGGCCTTATCGGATGTAATGGAATGGGCTTTGCCGATCTTACGGCATTTCTTGGAAATAAGCAGGTGGAATGTATTGCCCTGTGCGATATTGACGATGAAGTTCTCAACCGCAGAGCTGCAGATGTTGAGAAAATCCGCGGAGCCAAACCGGCAAATCTCTATAAGGACTGGAGGAAGCTTATTGACAATAAAGATATTGACCTGGTAATTATAGGTACACCCGATCACTGGCATTGCTTACAAATGATAGCTGCATGCGAGGCTGGCAAGGATGTTTATTGCGAAAAGCCTCTGGGCAGAACTATTGAAGAGTGTAACCTCATGGTTAAGGCTGCCAAACGGTACAAGAGTGTTGTTCAGGTCGGTCAGTGGCAAAGGAGTGATCCACACTGGCAGGAAGCAGTTGAATTTATCAGGTCGGGCAAGCTTGGGAAAATAAGGCTGGTGAGGGTATTTTCATACCAGGGCTGGTGCCCCTCAATACCGGTGATTGCTGATGAACCTGTGCCTGCAGGAATTGACTATGACATGTGGCTGGGCCCTGCTTCTAACCGTCCGTTCAACAGGAACCGGTACCACTTCACTTTCCGGTGGTTCTGGGATTATGCAGGCGGATTAATGACTGACTGGGGAGTTCATCTGCTCGATTATGCCCTTTTCGGAATGGATGTTACTGCACCGAAATCAATAATGGCGCTGGGTGGAAAATACGGGTATCCCGATGATGCCTGTGAAACGCCCGACAGCCTTCAGACAATCTATGAATTCGATGGATTCAATGTTATGTGGGATCATGCCATTGGTATTAATGATGGTGCCTACGGACGTAATCACGGACTTGGATTTGTAGGTGAAAACGGAACTCTGGTTATCGATCGCGGCGGATGGGAAGTGATACCTGAAAATGTTAATGGTAAAATACGTATGGAAGCAGTTCCTTTGAAAAGAGGGACTGACGAGGGATTGAAGAATCATGTGAAAAACCATCTCGATTGTATTGCAAAGAGAGATCCTAAAACAAATGCAAGTGTAGAGATTGGCGCTCATATCGCTAAATTTTCAGCCCTGGGAAATATAGCATACCGTACCGGGAAAAAACTTGTCTGGGATGGGATAAAGTTTACAAACGATGAAGAAGCTAATAAGTTCCTTCTTCCTGATTACAGGCAACCATGGAAACTGCCTAAGGTATAATATGATAGAAATGTTTTATTGAGCTGATTTGAATATTAACCTGACCGAAACAGACAGTGTTTTGTGTAAAGCGGATAGCCAAACTACCTACATTGGTTATCACGGATATGCCGAAGAATGGCTGACTGAATAATCCAACCCTGGCCTGCGAGTTGGCAAATCGCTGCGGATGCTGGTATTTCCCGGTCAGGGCTGAGTTTCATAAATGCATGTCAGTTTATTTTCATTTTTGCAATGAGCCTTTAAGCAGGTATGATAAATATCATCATATTAGATATGTCGCTAATTATTAATTTGTTGAAAATAATCAGACAGGTCTGGAATTCATAAGATTCATGATTTGTAAAATCAATGATCACTGAATTATTATTTTACTAGCTTTACTATGTCTGATCCTTTATTTGTTAAACTAAATTGTCAGTTATTAAGAATTCAACATAATAAACATTATTGTATTTTTTCTGAAGATGACAAACGACCCCAGAGTTGCCTACATGATTTGCAAATATCCGATACCTGCCAATGCTCTTGCAACCGATTTACTGTCTCAGAGATGGCTTTAAACCTCTGATTGATGCAAGGACAGTGGATATTATTCATCCTGACCTCGGAACATCAGGCGGATTGTGGAGTTGATTAATTGGTAATTAGCTGCTGCACAACAGCAGTCCTTCTTTTATATAGATTATTTGCTTTTGATATGTTTTGCATTCGGAGATTTAAAGATAACCCTGGAAAAGTCAGAAATTGGCCGATTACAAACAGGATAACCTCAAAGTTGTTATTTATAATTATCGGAATTGTTTCAACTGCCTGGTTTCTTGTAAGGGTAATACCAAAGCCTTCAAGAGCATCCTACCCTTGTATGAAGGCGGCAGCTCCTTTTATGTCGGGTTTATTTATTTACCTGATATCTGTCTGGGGTACAGTAATGATATCAAGAAAAATGCATTCTAAACGATTGAATGCGAGATATATATCTGCCTTCATACTCGTTTTGGGGGTTGTTGCTGTTATGGCAATATCTCCCTCTGCCAATTTCGTTTCAATTGATGAGGAAAAAGAAACCCGGAAGGGAACCGAGGATGGACCAAACCAGCCGTTCGGAAAAGGGATAGGCATAAATCCAGGTCGTGTCGTCTGGATCTGGAATCCGGCCGCAACAAATGAAAATGCTGTTAATGCTTTCTACCTTCATACTGCGGAAAATACAAATCAGAAGATAGCATCAGGCATGTTTTCCGACGGCATAAAGAAACTTACAGGTAAAAAGGATCTGAAGGAGGCGTGGGAAGCATTATTCCATGATTTCAACCTGCGAAAAAGTGAAAGGGATAAGGGTTATACCCAGGGTGAGAAAATTTTCATAAAAATTAATCAGGGTACTGCTAATGGCAAACTCCGGCCTGATGACATTAAAAATGGTTTTTATATACCACTCAGAATGACCGACAGTGACAGAGCCATACAGGGTTTGGAAGGTACATGTGAAACCTATCCTGATATGGTACTCGAACTTCTGAGAGAACTGGTCAACGAAGCAGCAGTGGATCAGAGGAATATTTCCATTGGTGATCCAATAAGCCATATTTTTGGTCATAACTATGATATATGGCATTCCGAATTTCCTGATATTGTATATGTTGATAAAACCTCGGATAATTTCGGAAGGACCATCATTAAACCAACAGAACAGGAATTGCTGTTCTACTCCGACAGAACAAAGAGTGATAAGCTTTACGACATAATTGAAGCTGCGGATTATTTGATTAATGTGGCAAACCTTAAACCGCATGGCAGATCCGGTATCTCACTTACTGCAAAAAACCACTTTGGATCGCAAGGGCGACAATCGGCATTCCATCTGCATTATTCACTAATTTCTCCTTATTCACTAGGCAAACCCACAAACAATGGTTACAGGAAATACCGGATATTTGTTGATATTATGGGAAGCAGATACCTGGGACAAAATACAATGCTTTTTGTAGTCGACGGGTTGTACGGTGGTGGATCAAATGAGACAAGGGTCCCTGTAAAATACTTTATGACACCTTTTAATAACGACTGGTCGAATTCACTTTTCATTTCACAGGACCAGGTTGCACTGGAATCGGTTTGCTTTGATTTCCTGAGGACGGAGTGGAACGGGACATATTCCCATAATCCCTCCAATAATGATTATGAGGCTCTTCCGGATGTTTATGGTGTTGACGATTTCCTTCACCAGGCTGCTGATCCCTCAAAATGGGCCGATGGAATTGTATATGATCCTGATAACAGTGGAAGACCACTTTCAAGCCTTGGAATCCATGAACACTGGAATAACGCAGTGCATAAGCAGTATTCCAGAAATCTTGGTAAATCGTATGGCATCGAGCTGGTTTCAATTCCCGATACCCTTGTGTCGCAAAAATTAAATTAAAACAGTTACTATACTTTAAACCCGACCTGATGAAATCAATTTTACAACAGATTACTGATCAGAATAGAAAAATGGAAGCAGCTGAAGCTGAGTCCATTAAAAAGGAAATTATAAATCCTTCCACGACTAATGACCGCAGAAGTTTTCTTAAGAAAGCTGCTTTGGGCGGAATAGCCCTGGGTGGAATGATGCATTTGTCAATTGAAGATACAGTTGCCCAGACTACCTCAAAAGTTCAGCGATCCTCAAATCCATCTGATCTGAAGATCACCGATATGCGTTATGCAAAGACAGCCGTTATGGGAGGTACTGCAATCATACGCATTGATACCAACCAGGGTATTTATGGCCTGGGTGAAGTAAGGGATGCAGCCGATTCGCGTTATGCACTGTTTCTTAAGAGCAGAATACTTGGACTGAATCCATGTAATGTTGAACAGCTTTTCAAGATTATCCGGCAGTTCGGACACCATGGTCGTCAGGGCGGAGGTGTTTGTGCTGTTGAAATGGCATTATGGGATTTGTGCGGTAAAGCCTATGGAGTGCCGGCATGGCAGCTTTTAGGAGGAAGATACCGCGATAAAGTGAGAATGTATGCTGATACCCCGGGAGGTGAAAATCACGATGAGCAGAGAAAGCGCATAGTATATCGTATGCAGGATCAGGGATATACCTGGCTGAAAATGGATCTCAGCATCAGATCAATAGTAAATATACCCGGTACACTTGTTAATCAGGCATTCTGGACAGAGAACGACAATCTGAACAGAGTGAACAATAATTATATGACTTCAGGGAATACGCTGCACCCTTTTACCCAGATACAAATAACGGATAAGGGTCTGGATGAAATGGCAAAAATTGCAGCTTCCGCCCGTGATCTTGTTGGTTGGGAAGTTCCGGTCTTTACCGATCATTTTGGTCATTTTGATCTGAACACCGGCATACGTCTGGGCAAGGTCCTGGACAAGTACAGGCTTGCCGCTATGGAAGATATTATTCCCTGGTTTTATACTGATGATTGGAAAACAATATCTGATGCACTGGAAACGCCAACGATGACAGGAGAAGATATCTTTCTGCTAAATGGCTTCAGACCCTTGATAGATAAGCACGCAGTTGATATTATTCACCCTGATCTGGCAACTTCAGGTGGTCTTCTGGAAACTAAACGAATTGGCGACTATGCTGAAGAACATGGAATAGCAATGGCTATGCACCAGGCCGGAACACCTGTTTCATTCATGGCTAATGTTCATTGTGCAGCTGCTACCCAGAACTTCCTTGCACTGGAGCATCATTCAGTTGATATAGAATGGTGGGAAGACCTGGTTAAGATGACCGGAAAACAGCCGATGATTACAAAAGGTTATGCAAATGTCCCGCTCGATTCACCCGGACTGGGAATTGAGCTGAACGAAGAAGTTGTGAAAAAGCATCTGAGGCCTGATGAACCCGGCTATTTCCTGCCAACACCTGAGTGGAACGAGAAAAGATCGCATGACAGGCTTTGGAGCTAATTGATATTTTTGAACATAAATTCAGTAAGTACCCGATTAGAAAAACTTATAATTAAAAAACTTATCATGAAAAAACACATACTGCTTATACTGACTTTTGTATCCTTATGCCTGGTTGCCGGCTCACAAAGTGTAAAATGGTCTGCGGAAGATATAAAGGCATTAACTCCCGGGTGGACAGGGGAGCGAACACCTGATGGCAGGCCTAAAGTACCTGATTCTCTTCTGGAAAGGTTAAAAAACGTATCCATGGAAGAAGTATGGGGCTTTCTTGAGAATAAGGGATATGAAAATCAGTTTGAAAATTTCGGAGGAAAATTCGGCTGGGAAATTCTGCATCCTGAAAAAGCTATGACAGGACGTGTTGTGACTGCTCAGTTCATGCCTCTTCGGAAAGATTATGATAATTATGTTCAGGCTGTAGGTAAAAAGCAAAACCTGACATCGCCTGTAACGAATTACGCCCCGATAAATGCTTTGACAGAAGGAGATGTTTATGTTGCTGACAGCTATGGTAAAATCGAAGATGGTACTCTCATAGGGGATAACCTCGCCAATGCAATATATAAAAATGGAAAGAGAGGTATTATTTTTAATGGCTCCGTAAGAGACGTTGAAGGTCTTAGCGAAATTGAAGGTTTTAATGGCTGGATAAGAGGTTCTGATCCTTCCGCTATCAAACAAATGATGTGTGCTACAGTAAATGGTCCAATCAGGATCGGTCGGGTAACTGTTCTTCCCGGAGATGTGGTACTGGCTAAAATTCATGGTGTTACATTTATCCCTCCTCATCTTGTTGCAGAATGTGTGATTTCAGGAGAATACACTGCATTACAGGATAAATTCAGCCATTTTGCAATAGCTACGAAAAAATTCAAGTACGACAATGAGGCTTTTGTTGATGTTACACCGGAAGAATACGAAAAGGCTTTTATTGAGTGGATAAACGATCAAACTGACCTGCCGATGGATAAAAATGAATTATTTGATTACATGGCTAAACGTGAAACAGAAGCTGCAGCACGAAAAGCTGCTGCGGCTGCAAAAGAATGAATGGTTAACTTTTGGTTCAGATGACTTGAATTCAACAGACATTTTTAATTTCATATATTTTAAACAATTACTTTTTAATTTAATAAAACTCAATAAAATGAAAAAATCTTCACTCATAATGCTTTTTCTGATTATAGTTACAATCTCCTCCTTCAGCCAGGCCACTTCTGAGAAAGATGTTGCTGTAGCTGTGGAAAAACTGATAAAGGGATTTATCGATGCTGATAAGGATATTCTTGATAAGATGACTGCAGCAGAACTCATATACGGTCATTCAAGCGGTAAAGTTCAGAATAGAACTGAATTCATTGATGAGGTGATCAGCAAAAAGCCCCTCGATTATGTAAAAATCAATCCGGAGAACCAAACCATTAAAGTAATAGGAAATGCTGCTGTAGTCCGTCATATCCTGGTTGCAGAAACCCTCAGTAACGGTACTCCCGGAAACCTGAGAATAGGTAATGTGCTTATATGGCAGAAACAAAAAGGTGAATGGAAGTTAATAGCACGACAGGCTTACAGGTTATAAATAATGACCAGTGAAGGTAGTTTATAATGTAAAGTCGGTAAATTACAATGAAAGCAAGCAGCGACTTGTCTATACCAAAGAGTTTAAGCTCGATCAGTTTTAGAACTCTTGGGCAAAAATACGCATTCGACGATTAATTATAAATTTTCTTATTTAATTACATAATTCTGAAATCATGAAACAAAAGCAACGCAGGTGTATAGCAAACTGTAATTGTGGCACCGGAAGGCGAGATTTTATAAAAAAATCCGCCATATTAACTGCCGGGGCCCTTCTGATTAATGATATCGGTATTTTTGCCGGAGGAAAAAACCTGATTTCACCTTTATCCCGTGGGTACGGGCTTGCCTCGGGTTACATTCCTGAGATCAGGGCAGCATTTGTAAGAAGAAAAGGTGAATACGGAATGCTTTGGCCGGGAGCTGTTTATGACGGAGAGGCCGCCAGAGCAAAATACACTGAGGAATTGAAACTCGCCGCCAGGGAGATAGGGTTTTCTCTTAATTTGCGGGAAGCCCCTGTTTATACTCCTGAGGAGGCTGATGCCTGGCTGAAAGAGGCAAAAGATAGTAAAGCTGATGGCTTGTGTGTTTTGCTTCTTGACCGCCAGGAACATGCATGGCCAACTGCACGAAAGTCAGCTGAATCGGGTATTCCGACTGTTATATTTTCACCGCTGGGAACCTCATTTACTACCAATACAATCCACCTGGCTGATAACCCAGGCTCTGTAATATATTCAACCAACGATTTCAGCCAGGCAGTTTACGGACTGAAAATGCTAAAAGCCGGTGCCCGAATGAAACGGTCGAGATGCGTGGTAATTGCTGGCAAAGAGAGGCGGGAAATTTTATTGAGTCGCGATACAGGAATAACATTGCAATATGTTCCGGCCGATACTTTCATCAAAACATATAACAGCATGTCTGTAAGCAATGATGTGATAAGAATGGCAGATGATTACATATCGCAGGCTAAAGAGATGCGTAAGTCTACCCGTCAGGATGTTATCAACGGCATAAAAAGTTACCTGGTTGCAGGCAGGATCCTTGAAGATGAGAAGGCCGATTCTATTTCAATGGATTGCCTTGGCGCACTTGGCAAGGTTGATGTGAGCCTGCCATGTATCTCCTGGTCAAGAATGAATGATGAAGGCATTCCTGCTGCGTGCGAGGCCGACACAGGAGCAATAGCCGCGCATATTCTGGTACAGTATCTTTTCGACAGGCCTGGATTTCAGCAGGACCCTGTGGCCGACACTTCTGATGATACACTTATTGGCGCCCACTGTTCATGCCCTACTCGTCTTAACGGATTCAGCAAGCCCCCGGAACCTTTTGATCTGGTACATCATCACGGTGACAGGGATGCAGTACCCCGGACAATTTGGAAACCAGGCCAGAGGGTTACACTCCTCGATTTTCTCCCGGCAGACATAAATAGGGATGAAAGATCACAGATGCTGATCTCAACAGGGAGCGTTGTTGAAAACTTAAACGTGCCGCCTTCAGGGGGGTGTGTGGTTTCTGTCAGGTATAAGATGGATGGGGAGCAGAAAGTTCTATCTTACCCTGGTTTTCATCAGCTCTTCTTTTACGGTGACTACAAGAAAGAGTTGGAGGAGTTCGCCCATCTCTTCAACTTTGATGCAAAATTAGTCTGACAGAAGTTTTATAATTTAAAAACTTCTGGTAATCAGTTTCTTGCCAGGGACTTTGGCTTTGAGGATAAATTTTTTCTGGTCGGATACTCTGAAGCGAAGGAATCATTTCCTTATGTTATTCCTGGTCCGGTTGATCCCTGGGGCGGGACCTGGCATACTTCAGGATGGAGAACACACCAGGTAAATATCTTCTTTGGAATGGAAAAAATGCCTGACAAATCACTGCCAGGCGAATGGAAGCTGGTTATCAACCTGCTTGATTATTCCAAAAGATTTTCTCCTCTGCTTAAGGGGTATGTCCAAAAAGCTATATTGAACGGTGAAGAATTGAATTCTTTCTTTTTTCAGGCCTCGAAGTTGTTGAAAGGAGGTTCTCTTATCCTCGAAATGGGACCGGAGCCGAATAGAACCTGGGGTACAGCGGAATAATTTAAAAAAGTATATTAGTAATTCAGACATTCAGTTATGACAAATTATAAGATGCCACGTGGTATCATGGCCGCAGAACCACATACCCGAAAGACCCAGGTAAAGTGGATAATCTTTACTCTTATGTTCCTGTCAGCATTTGGTTGTGCTGATAAAACAGATGAGATCATTGCCTGCGGCGATGGCCAGGTAATTATTTTCGGGCATAATCAGACCGGCGATAATGCAGTGAATGTTGTATGGAGGTGGAATGTGGCAGAAGCAAATGACCTGCCTCCCGCATATCAGAAATATATGGTCCCCACAGACGAGTGTAAGCCTGTAGATGGTAATAGAATTCTAATCACCTCATCAGGTGGGGGAGTAGCCTTGGTTGACCGTGAAACAAAGAAGTGTATATTTTACACTTATTCACCCATGGCTCATTCTGCTGAATTATTGCCTGGAAACAGGATTGCAGTTGCGCTTTCGACCGACCCGAAGGGTAACAGCATTGAACTGTATGATATAAATGAATCTGAGAAGGTGATTTTTAAGGACAGCCTTTTCTCCGGACACGGAGTGGTGTGGATGGAGGCTCTGGATCGACTCTTTGCTCTGGGATACAATGAGTTGCGCTCATATTCGCTTGAAAATTGGAATTCCGGAAATCCTAAGCTGAATCTGACAGAGAAATGGACTTTACCTGATAACGGTGGACATGATCTGGCTTATGTTTCTGACTCCTCTCTGATTCTTACAACATCAAAAGCAGTATGGAAATTCAATGCTGTCAGCGAACATTTTACTCCATTTGAGTTGTTAAAGGATATAGGCAATGTGAAATCAGTGAACTACAATGAAGAAACAGGTGAGCTGATATATACAAAAGGGGAGATCAGTTGGTGGACTCATAACATATATTGTAAGAATCCTGATAAAGTTTATAATATACCTGAGATCAACCTGTATAAAGTGCGTGTAATTCAACAATAACCTGTGGGATATCACTGCAAGGAGCAAGGTACTTAAGAAATTTGACTCTATCCGCAGACAGATGATCCCCGACGAAGCATTTGCAAGTATAGATTAATATCGACAGATTTACAATATTATAATTTTGATTCATTATGCGAAGAATGACGGGACGGGAAAGATTGATGGCAACACTGAAAGGTGAATCTGTTGATCGTCCGGCAGTTAGCTTTCACGAGATAGGAGGATTCCTTATTAATCCGAAGGATCCTGATCCATATAATATTTATAACTCACCATCATGGCTTCCTTTATTGGAATTGGCTGAAAATAAAACGGATATTATCAGAATGGTAAGTCCTGTGAGAGCGCAGTCACATCTTTCCTGGGATGGGAGTTCAAATTCAGGCATAAGGGAAAAGTATGTTGAGCAAAAGACATGGGAAGAGAATAACAGCAGATTTACGCGCCTTACCTTCAGGATAAACGGCAAAGAGCTGACAAGCCTTACACGGCGCGACTGCAATCTCGACACTGTGTGGACAGTTGAATATCTGCTTAAAAACAGTGATGATGCCAGGTTATATCTTTCCCTGCCCGATGAGGTTTTTGATGAAAATATTGATATTGCCCATCTCGAGGAAGAAGAAAAAAATCTTGGCGACAGAGGCATAATCCTGGTTGACTCCGAAGATCCGTTATGTGCCACGGCTTCACTTTTCAACCTTGAGGATTTTACAATATTCGCATATACCGAAATGGATCTGTGTCATAAGCTTCTTGAAAAACATGCCCGGTTCATTCATAAGCGTACAGAGAAGGTAGCAAAAGAATTTCCGGGTAGATTATGGCGCATTTACGGACCTGAGTATGCCACTGAGCCATTTTTGCCCGAATCTTTTTTCAGGGAATATGTAGTGAAGTATGCAGGTCCGATGGTAAAAATGATTAAGGATCACGGGGGCATTGTGAGGATCCATTCACACGGAAGGATTAAAAATGTCCTTGATCATATTATTGCGATGGGTGCAGATGCTATTGACCCGATTGAACCTCCTCCTCAGGGAGATGTTGAACTTAAATTCCTGAGAAAAAATTATGGAAAGCAGGTTGTGTTGTTCGGCAACATTGAAATCACGGATCTCGAAAATATGACCTCTGGGATGTTCAGAGAAGTTGTCAGGAAATCGATTGATGATGGAACATCAGGAGAGGGAAGAGGTTTTGTTCTGATGCCATCAGCTTCCCCATATGGCCGTGATATTTCTGAAAGAACTTTCAGGAACTACCAGATAATGATCGAGGAGGCAGAAAGGACTCGGTGATCTGGTAAATAATATTGATTAGAAATTAAATTAAAATCTGTTATATGAAGAAGTACTTTTTCTCACTTTTATTTGCATCGATGCTGCTTCCGGCTATTGGACAGCAGCGTCAGATAAGGAATACCGGCTTGCATGATAGCCTTTTGCTGAAAGACTATAAACCTCAATCTATTTTTCAGGTCCCTCAAACTGTGGTTCTGAAAGCTAAATATCCGGCAATTGATATGCACATGCATGCTCCCCGGGGCAGCAATCTTGATTCAATTATCAAAGCTCAGATCAGAAATATGGATGAAACAGGTGTGCAGAAAACGATTCTGTTCTGTGGTACAGGAAAGAATTTTGACCTGCTGGCAGCTGCGTATGGAAAACATGCTGACCGGTTCGAACTATGGTGCGGACTGGATTTTACCGGTTACGATAAACCCGGATTCGGACCTGCAGCAATCGCAGAACTTGAAAGATGTGTAAAACTTGGAGCAAGAGGCGTTGGAGAGATTACCGATAAAGGCAACGGACTTGCACGTGGTGTTATGCCTGCAATGCACATTGACGATCCCCGTATGGATCCTATCCTGGATAAACTTGCCGGACTGGGCTTACCCCTGAATTTTCATATCGGTGACCCGCGGTGGATGTATGAGCCTATGGATGAGAAGAATGACCTGTTGTTCGAAGCCTATTATTTCCGTCTTGATAATAAAAAGGATGTCCTTAATCATGAAGATATCATTGCAACTCTTGAGAGAGCAATTAAAAAGCATCCGCGCACTACTTTCATTACATGTCATTTTATGAACCTGACTTTTGACCTGAATCATCTTGGCAGATTATTCGATAAATACCCGAATCTGTACGCTGATATTTCTCAGAGAGAAGCTTATATTGCCAGCATTCCCAGATTTGCAAGTCAGTTTATTGAGAAGTATGCCGACAGGCTGGTATGGGGAACCGATCAGGGCTACAGCCTTCCGATGTACAGGAATTCCTTCCATATACTTGAAACAACGGATGAGCATTTTTATGCCTGGGATGTATCTAACACACGCTGGTGTTTGTACGGATTGGGATTAAGTGATGCCACTCTTAAGAAACTTTACAGGGAAAATGCACTGAAAATCCTCAAAAAGTAAGGCTTTTCTGAGTATTTCTAAATAAAGCAGCGATGATTAGATTTTTTAATGTGAAAAGAACCGGTGTCTTTATTGTAATATTTATTCTGACCGGAATTTTTCTTACAGGTTGTCAGAACAAGGTAAAAAGCGAGGAGAAACGTGGAATTGTTCTTTTTCCAAGTGATATAATCTCTCTGGGAAGCCTCGAAACAATTAACATCATTTCAAGGGGTGACCTGAACTTGCTGGGCATCCATGCCAATACAATCTCAGTGAATCCAGCAGGCGGATTTGAAAACCTGCCTGCTCTCAGGATTTTTCTTGAAAGTGAAGAGGGGGAACTTTTGCTGGCAGAATGCAAAAAGAGGAGTATTGATATTGAATTTGAAACACATGCACTGGAAGAAATTCTTCCCAGGGAATTATTTGATGAACACCCGGGGTATTTCAGGATGGATGAAAAGGGAGTAAGACAGAAGAATTTCAACATGTGCTTTCATTCTGAAGGCGCATATCTCGAATTAGAGAAATCCCTTATGGAAATTACTGAATGGATGAAGCCAACCACACACAGGTATTTCTTCTGGACTGATGATAATACCAATTCGTTTTGTCATTGCGATCTGTGCGCTCCATATACGGAAAGTGAACAGGCATTGATATATGAAAACAAATTGCTGGCGCTTCTGCGAAAAAAAGATCCTTCTGCAACAATAGCTCATCTGGCATATCATAATACTTTAAAAGCTCCAGTGAAAGTCAAACCTGCCGAAGGTGTATTTCTTGAGTTTGCTCCTATCAGCAGGGACTATACAAAAGCATTATCTGACGAACAAAAGCAAGATTTGAAAGATAACCTCCTGATATTCCCGGAAGGCACTGCTCATATTCTTGAATACTGGCTGGATGCTAGCATGCACTCAGGATGGGACAGGGAAAATCTGGTGAAGGTTCCATGGAATGCAGAAAATTGTTATCGTGATATAATATTTTATAACGTTCTGGGGATCAAGTCAATAACTACCTTCGGAACATGGATGCTTAACAATGATTACATCAGCAAATACGGAAAGGATGACCTCATGAGAGCTGTTGGGGAATATGGAGGGGTTCTTAAAACTGTTATGAGATAGTAAAGTATTCAGGATTTAAATCATCCTGTCAGTTGTACAATATTGCACAATTTATGATATATGTTGAATATAATTGTTCCAATCATATCATTATTTGATAATATCATACAGATTTCTTCTGTAAAGGTCTTATAAATTTGATGGCTGAGGTTCGACACCAAACGACTAATATTTAATGAAATGAAAATTAAAAGCCTGTTGTATTTATTGATTCTGCACCTGCCATCATCAGCTTATGGCCAGTCAGGTTATTTTGTCGGTACTTCACGGGAATCAATTGAACCTGATCAGTCATTGATTTCTCTGCATCTGGGTGGTTACGGCGCACCAAGAGAAGGGCGTTTCACGCTCCAGTGGAAGGTTATGGAACCGCTTACTCCGGTCACGGCAATGGCAGGAATGACAGACAGATTATATATTACTACCGATAATAAGATCCTGTGGAAAAGTATAACGGATAAAAATGCTGTATGGACCAATGCCGGCGATGCAGGTGATATACGTTTACTGGGCGCTTCTGATGGTTTCCTTTATGCTGTGAATGTTGATTATGATCTGCTGGTTTCAAAAAGCGGAGAAAAAATCAAATGGAAGAAAAAAGGCTCGGTGGATAAGACTGTAAGCTCGTTAACCGCATCAGCCGGAAAGATCTTTATTTCAAATCAAAACGGCGATATATGGGAAGCTGAGCAGTATAAAAGTCCGTTGGAATGGACAAAGCTGGAACCATTCACAGGAATAACCGGTCTTGCTGCCGACAGCAGGAAATTATATGCACTTAACGGGGAAGGCAGCCTGTATCAGCTTGAATTTTCGAAGAAAGGTTCTCGATGGCTTAAAGCTGCATATAAGAATGGCATAACAATAAAGGAGGATATTGAAAGGATAGCTATCGCGGGCAATTCATTATTTGGAATAGGAAACGACGGTATTTTATATAAAGGTGACCATCGCACTGAGGGAAATCTTACTGCAAGAGCAATGGCGGTAAAAAACGGGGAAAATACAATTGTCATTGTCAATGCCGATGTTTGCGGGCTCACAGACAAGTTTACAGGAATGATCAAGGATGAAATCCTCCGGGAAAAAAATATACCGGCGGCTGCCATCTTTATCAATTCTTCGCATACTCACTTTGCACCTGTATCGCAGGAATGGCTTACCTGGCAGGAAGCCAATCAGCTGCCTGACAGCATTTATCTTTATTTGGTAATTAAGCATGGAATCCTTGAAGCTATTGACAATGCCCTTAAAAATATGGTACCGGCAGAATTGTACTTCGGAAGAGGTAAAACTGATATCGGCTATAACAGAAGTCTCAAAGATCATCCGGAATTATATGACAGTTCCGTGGATGTAATAAAGGTTGATTATAGAGACAACAAAAGCGACAGCTATCTTTTTTTAGCTTCCTGTCATCCTGTTTTCAGTACGGCAGGAACCCTTCATTATACAATTAGTGCCAATTATCCGGGTGTCGCACGCAAGTTGGTTGAAGAAAGAACAGGAACTGACAATTCATTATTCCTTCAGGGAACGGCAGGTGACATAAATCCTGTAGATAATGGAGAATATATTTCAGGTGAAAAGCTGGCCAATGAAGTTATATCTGTTCTTGGCAGGTCCATGACGAAAATTGAAGGAGGAATTTCATTCTATCTGGATACAATAAACATTCCCGTAACTCCCTGGTCAATAGAGGAGATTATTGCCTATAAGGAGCAGAATATTAATAAGACCGGAGATGTTTATGCTGAGAAAAACGTTAAGTGGAGCGATCTGATGTTAAAATATTATGATGAAGGAACAATGCCATCATCAATGCCTGTTTATGTAAATACAATAAATATCGGCAACTGGAAACTTGTCGGATTTTCAAGAGAAACCACAACTGCTTATGGTTTGGGAGTCAAGAATCTCTGGCCTGATAAACTTATTTCTGTAGCTGGTTATACAAACGATGTCTCGAGTTATCTTCCTACACACATGCATCTTGAAAAGCGCAATTATGAAGGACTCGATTCATTCTTCTGGTATGGCATGCCAAATGTGTTTCCAATGACAGTTGATGAAACCATCCTTGGAACGATCAAAAATCTTGAACGATAAAACTAAATCAAGTCGATAAGATAATTTTAATATACTGGTAATGAATATGGTATCTAAATTTTACAGAAATATTTCAAGTCCTGTTGTAATTATCGGTGCATTGTTTTTTGTTTTTGGTTTCGTCACATGGTTAAGTGCAGTGCTGGTACCGTATCTGAAAATTGCGTGCGAGCTGAACAATTTTCAGTCTTATCTGGTGGCGTTTTCCTTTTATATAGCTTACTTCTTTATGTCTGTACCTTCAGGCTGGTTCCTGGAATATACAGGGTACAAGAAAGGAATGACAGCCGGCCTGGTTATTATGGCAGTAGGAACGGTGATTTTTGTTCCTGCAGCATTAACCCGGACCTATAGTTTATTCCTCACAGGATTATTTATCCAGGGTGCAGGAATGGCCTTGCTTCAGACAGCATCCAATCCCTACGTTACCATTGTTGGTCCGATTGAAAGCGCTGCCCGGAGAATCAGCATTATGGGAATATGCAATGGCATAGCGGGCGTTATTGCTCCTGCGATACTGGGTTTTATAACATTGAAAGGTGCCGATGAGATTGTACAGAGAATTACCACAATGACTACAGACCAGAAAAATATTGAGCTTGATGCCCTGGCTTCCCGTGTGATCGTACCATACATATTTATAATGGTATTGTTGTTATTTCTTGCGGTATTCCTGTACTTTTCAAACCTGCCCGACATTGATGCTGAAGAGGAGAATGCAATGGCGCCTGATTCCGGAACTGAAAAAAAGAGCATCTTCCAGTTTCCTCATTTATTGCTTGGAGTATTTACAATCTTTTTATATACCGGTGTTGAGGTAATTGCTGGAAACACAATAATAAGCTATGGGGTGTTCCTTGATATTCCTATAGCAACTGCGAAATTCTTTTCTTCATTCACCATCTTTGCTATGCTTGTCGGTTACGTGATCGGGATAATAGCCATTCCAAAATATCTGGAACAAAAAAATGCGCTGGTAATATCTGCTGTCCTTGGCCTGGTGTTTGCCTTCCTGGCACTGATGACCAGCGGATTTACTTCTGTAATGTTCATAGCCCTGCTGGGACTGGCAAATTCGCTGATGTGGCCATCAATCTGGCCTCTTGCGATAACTGAGCTCGGCAGGTTTACGAAGATCGGATCCTCAATGATGGTAATGGCTATTTCGGGAGCTGCAGTTTTTCCATTGCTTTACGGACGCTTAGCTGATGTAAGTACCCCAAAAACAGCATATTGGATAGTTATTCCGATATATCTTTTTGTGTTGTATTACGCGCAATACGGGCACAAAATAAGAGTCAAAATCCGCTGACCCCCGGTCAAAGCCCAACAAAAACGTATGGTCAGGTAACCGTCGCTTAAAACCGACGGGAATAGAAATATTCCAAAAAGTATTTCACAGATTAATCAATTACCGGTGGCTTCGGCCAGGTTTAAAAGGATTCAAAAAGGTTTTATAGCATCAATTACCGTTGGCTTCAGCCACGGTTCTAACACAACTTCCTAAAAAGGGCTTCAGCCCGACTTTTTTTTGTTGGACTAAAGTCCGAAGAATACCTGGATGTTCTGTAACCCGTCGGTTAAAACCGACGGTAATAGATTGATCTGATATTACTTACTCTACAGAGATAATCAATTTACAGCAAGGTTTAAAGGGATTCAAAAAAGGAGTTATAGCAGGTTAATCAATTGCCGCTGGCTTCAGCAAGGTTTAAAGTTTTTCTAAAAAGGGTTTCGCAGGTTAATCAATTACCGTTTGACTTCAGCAAGGTTTAAAGTTTTTCTAAAAAGGGTTTCGCAGGTTAATCAATTACCGTTTGACTTAAGCCAGGGTTTAAAGGGATTTTAAAAAGTTTTTATAGCAGGTCAATCAATTACCGGTGGCATCAGCCAGGTTTAAAGGGATTCAAAATAAGTTTTGTAGCAGGTTAATCAATTACCGGTGGCTTCAGCCACCGGTTCTAACGCCTCTCTCTGAAAAGGGCTTCAGCCCAACTTTTTTTTTCTGACTTATATTGCTTATATTTAGGTTATTGTCGCTGCTAATATTAATAAATTATGTCATACTTACGGATCTTGGTTCATTGCGTATGGACCACACACAACAGAATTCCCTATTTGACTAAGGCGATAAGAAGTGAAGTAATATTTCATATTCGTGAAAATTCAATATCAAAAGGAATCTATATCGATCATATCAATGGCTATGACGATCATCTTCATGCTTTGATTTCACTGGGAGCTAATCAGACTATCTCTGAAATTATGCAAAAGATAAAAGGAGAAAGTTCTTACTGGATCAATAAAAATAAACTAACCAGATTGAAACTTCAGTGGCAGGATGATTACTATGCAGTCTCAATAGGTATAAGTCAATTGGATATTCTTAGAAAATATATCAGGAACCAGGATCTTCATCATCAAAAAGTACCTATTCAGGAAGAACTGGATGTTTTGATTAAAGAATATGGTCTTCAGAAAATGTTGGACTAAAGTCCGAAGGAAACTCGAAGGTCCTGTAACCGTCGGTTGAAACCGACGGTAATTGAAGTTTTCTAATAGCTTTCAGCCAGGTTAAAAGTTGAATAAGAAGCTTTTAACAGATTTATAAGTTGCCGCTGGCTTCAGCAAAGGTTTCAACAGGATAACATTCTATAAGTTTCCTCTACTTTTCAAGGAGGGGTGGCCGGGACAATTATTATATCTGTTTTTTCCAAGGATCATTTCCCGGCCGGGGTGGTTGATTTGTATATCCCCCCCGCTTTTGCGGGGCAGGCGCCCGATAAGGCGGGACAAGTCCTCCTTCAAAAAGGAGGAGAAAGTTATGTAATTGTATATCTGTGTTTTACAAATAATGTTGATTCAGATAATCAATAAAAAATTTCCTAAAGTTGATGGCTAAGGGGACGGGGGATTGGTTCATACAATCACAAAGAAAAATGAGGCTTTGACAGCCTCCAGAAAGGTTCTCGCGACACACCCATTCAAATCTTTAAATTGCTCTGGTAAACGCCGGAATATGAGCACTTCTCTGTATTTTCAGAATAGCTTCAGCAAACTTGTCCATATCATCTTTAGTTCCAAGCATTGTATTCTGAAATATCCAGACAGCTTCCTCATAACACGCTTTCTCTGTTACCGGACAGCTTACTTTCCTGTAGTCCACACTTTCGGGAATAGCATAGCACATAAAATTCTTTTCCTGGAATAGAGGCTGTTTATATAGAGGCTGAGGATAACCCATAAAACATGGAACTCCTTCTGCAGCAAGCATCTTCGAAAATTCAGCTTTTGGCAGGTTATTGAACTTTGTTTTGTCGTACCTGAAAATGTATATATGATAACTGTGCAAAGTTTCACCCTTACCTCTTGCAAGAGGTTTTATACCATCAATTTTTTCAAGCAGGCTGTTCAGATAGGTTCCATTGTCATGCCGGCGCCTCGTTTCATTCTCTAGTTTTTTAAGCTGATTTGAAAGAAGTACCGCCTGTAGCTGCGTAATCCTGTAATTGCATCCTGCATTATGATGCTCGTACCATTGTCCTCCCTTTACACGGCCTACGTTGTGCAGAGAATTCATCATATCGTATAGCTTTTCATCATTTGTGATTACAAGCCCGCCTTCACCGCTTGTGAGATTCTTTGATGACTGGAAGCTAAAGCACCCGGCATCTCCAATGCTTCCCAGTTTCTTTCCTTTATATTCTGCTCCATGCCCGTGACACGCATCTTCTATCACCCTGATATTATGTTTTTCAGCAATGGCCATTATCTTGTCCATCTCGCAGGCTTGTCCTGCAAAATGAACAGGGATAATTGCCCTGGTGCGTTTGGTAATGGCTTGTTCAATTTTTGAGGGATCAAGATTATAAGTATCCGGATCGATATCAACAAAAACAGGGACACAATTGGCTTCCAGGACAATTGAAGCAGTAGCAATAAACGTGTAAGGCGGAACAATAACCTCATCACCCGGTTTAACACCACTGGCAATTAGTGCAAGCCTAAGGGCAACAGAGCCATTGACACATGCCAGCGCGTATTTAGTTCCGCAAAAAGCAGCAAATTCATCTTCGAATTTCTTCACCAGATCACCACAATCAGGATTTCCCCATTTACCACTCCGCACTACCTCTGCCACTGCATTAATGTCTGATTCATCATAGATAGGCCATTGAAATTCCTTCTGAATTGTTTTTGGTCCGCCGTTTATTGCCAGATTTTTATTCATGTTTTTGAATTATAAGTGTTTATAACATAGTTTAACTGATTCGAGTGATGACTCCGGCATACATTCCGAAGGCATGGTATTATTATTGATGCATTGGGCGAAGTAGTTGATTTCATTATAGTAACCTTCGCCTGCATCGCCTGCAGGGACTTCTTTTACAGTGGCATCATCACTTATTGTAATAACTTCTCCATTTAATGAACTGTAAACAATGCTGGCTTTCTCAAAATGAGCCATATAGCCGGCCTGGAAAGCAAAATTGCTGTGAAAAATATTTCCGCCTTCTATTTTGACATATAAATTCTTGTTTTTATAACTCCACATAGCGCTGACATAGTCATGTTTACTGAATTTGCCTGGAAGTGAACTGTGTTTTATTTCATCCGGGATGCCAAGTATGTAATTGACATAATCAATATCATGAATTACAAGATCGAAGAGAGCACCTCCTGAGGTACCGTTAACTGCTTTATCTTTCCACTGACCCCATGCCGGAATTCCGCAAAACCGCGATATGGAAAGAAACTTCAGCTTGCCATATTCTTCTGAATCAATCCATTGCTTGAGCTTCTGATATGGGGGCATAAATCTTACAACATGTCCGACCATTAAGATTTTCCCTCTTTTTTCAGCCAGCTCCAGGAGTTCCTCACCCTGTTTTATATCCAGGCAAAAAGGTTTTTCGAGGAAAACATGCTTATTGTGCATCAGGCAGTTTCTGGTCATTTCATAGTGAAGATTTGTATGAACGCATATATGCACCGCATCAAGATCTTCTGAATGGAGACAATCCTCAAGATTCTGGTATTTATTTATCTTCTCAAAATCTTCCGCGCTTACTTTGCCTGTGGAAATATTCCCTCCTTTAGTATTAATATCGATCAGAGCAGGGTTTATATCAACGATGGCTCTTAGTTCAAGATCCTTTTTTCTGAGGATATTGATTGTATGGGTCAGTCCCATAAAACCAAATCCTGCAACTGCCACTTTCTTCATCTGCGAAAATTGAAATTATGTTTTTATGTTTAATTAAATCATATCAAAATTACTTAATATATTATTAGAGTAATAGTATTTAATTGCCAGACATTAATACTAAATTGTCGGGATTTTATACATTTAATAATTACATGTACAAAAAGGTATTAATATGAAGGCGAAGTTTCAGAAAATCCTTATCACAGGTGAATCATCATTTATTGCAAAAAAGCTTGATCTTCCGCGTTTTGACAGTGAATATCACTTCCATCCTGAGTATGAATTGAAATATGTTATCAGAAGTAAAGGAAAGCGGTTTGTGGGAGACAGTGTCGAGAATTTTCAGGAAGGAGATCTTGTACTGGTAGGACCAAATATTCCGCACTATTGGAAGAACGATCCAGAATATTATGCCTCAGAAGACCTCAAAGCTTCAGCGTTTCTCATCATGTTTTCTAAAGATTGCCTTGGAGAAGGATTCTTCTCATTACCTGAAATGATACCAGTAAAAGAACTGTTATATAAAGCGAAAGGGGGATTACGTTTTCCAGGAGCTGACAAAAGTGATATTCCTGCCAGGCTTGATTTTCTTGCCTCAAGTAATGGTCCTTCACGTATAATGACGATGCTTGAGATTCTTACAAGACTTTCAAAAACGGAGACGCATCCTCTTATAAATGAGACCTTTGTATCTGAACTGCCTATTTTGAATAATTCCGACAGATCTGTCGGGCGACTAAAAAAAGTGCATGAATATGTGATTGCTAATTTTCAGAATAAGATTCAAATTGAGGATATTGCCGGAATGGCGAATATGACAAACCATGCCTTTTGCAGATATTTCAAGAGAAGAACGAAAAAAACATTTATGACATTCCTTTCCGAACTTCGGGTATGCCATGCGAAAAAACTGCTGATTGAAAGCGGAAATCCAATTTCTGATATTTGCTATGCATCGGGTTTTGAAAATCTTTCAAATTTCAACCGCAAGTTCAAGGCAATTACTGATATGACACCAAAGGAGTTCAGAAAACAACATTTGAATTAACCGCCTTTCAAATCATTTATGTATTTTTAAGAAAGATTCTCAAATTCAAACTTTACTACTAATCCTGTTAATCATGAAATTAAAACTTCCCTTGTTGATATGTATCCTGTTATCTGCTCTTACTGTTTGCAGCGCCCAGAAATATCCCCAAATTGAAGAATCAGTCAGGTTGCAGCGCCTTCAACAACCTGAAGGCAAAGTTCGGATGGTGCTTGACACTGATACCTATAACGAGATAGATGATCAGTTTGCTCTCTCTTATGCATACCTATCAAAAGAAAAGCTTCAGCTGGAGGCTGTTTATGCAGCTCCCTATTTCAATAATCGTTCATCCGGTCCGGGAGACGGGATGGAGAAAAGTTACCAGGAGATCCTAAGACTCCTGAAGATGCTTGGTAAATCCCCTGAAGGATTTGCATTCCGTGGTTCGGACGGGTATCTTGATGATGTTTCGAAACCCATCAGAAGCGAAGCTGCACTTGACCTGGTCAAAAAAGCCATGGCAAGTTCACCTGATAATCCTTTATATGTTGTACCGGTTGGCTGTATTACAAATGTTGCATCAGCTATTCTCATCGAGCCAAAAATCATTGAAAACATTGTTGTTGTATGGCTGGGAGGAAACAGTCTTGACTGGCCTCATCAAAAGGAATTCAATCTTATGCAGGATGTAAAGGCAGCCCAGGTTGTTCTTAATTCAGGGGTTCCCATTGTTATAATGCCGTGTCAGCCTGTTGTCTCACATTTTCATACAACTATTCCTGAGCTGACATATTATCTGAAAGGTAAAAATAAGCTTTCGGATTACCTTTTGCAATCCACGGTGGAATACAGCGGCGGACAGGAAGCATGGTCGAAAGTAATCTGGGATGTTACTGCTGTGGCATGGCTTGTCAATCCAAAGTGGATACCCACAAACCTGGAACATAGTCCGGTACTGACGGATCAGGTGACATACAGCAAGGATCATTCGAGGCACTTCATTAGAATGGCAACGTCGGTGAACAGGGATGCAATTTTCAGGGATATGTTCGGAAAACTTGCTAAATAATGAAAAACTTAAACAGAGAACCACAGAGAACCACATAGGTACACAGAGTTATCCTGTTGTAAATAAAGCGTTAAAGGATAAATAGCTTACAAAATGATTTGTAACATTTGTTACCTTTTACATATATTTCCTCTGTGAAACTCTGTGCCTTCTCTGTGTAACTCTGTGTAACTCTGTGTAACTATTTTGAATTTTAAAAACTTACACAGAGAATCACAGAGAACCACATAGGTACAAAAAGCGCGATTTTCCCTGCTGTGCGAACCCTATATTATATGGTATACTGCGGAATGAATGTGCTTGAAGGAGATGAAGTGGATAGAATAGATTATTAGATAAGCTATAGAACCCGGCTTGATCCGGCTTTTGTTTTTTCATAATCAAAATTTGATTACTTCACTTTTCTTAGACTTTTAATCCGTGAGGATCTTCGGTGACTATGAATAATACCAAGGATTACAATTTCAGAAGGGTTTATTTTATAAATGATAAGCCAGCTAAGGCAAATAGCCTTGCGGTAAATTTTATTAGCTGTAGGTATTTCTTCACATTCCCGGAATGCAAATGGATGCTTTTCAATACGATCGATAGTCCTTATAATCTCATCGCCTACACGAATGGCGTTTAAAGGCTCGTGCATTATAGGCAATATAGCCGGTAATATTATCGAGGTTTTGTAAGGCGTGTTCGGTTATTCTTATCGAATAAGCTTCCGGAGCTTCTTTTTTTGCTCTGCCCATCTTAGTTTGGCTTCAGTCAGACTTACGGTTGGAGTACTTTCTGCATACTCAATCCACGCTTTAAATTCTTCATTACTTATAGGCTTCCCAGGTAATGAATATGAATTTATATCCGGTTCTCTTAAGATACGAATCAGATTCTTAAGTTCTAAATCCTTCAAAGCCTTTAAGGAGGCATTCCCTGTTAATTCTATAGTTATTGTTTGCATTAAATTTTCATTTAATATTAAACAGACCTGCTCTTCTTTGCAAAGATATATTACCTGCATGTATAAACAAAATCCATAAAACTAAGTTTCAGTGCGAAACAGAAATGAGTTGAAGTAAAATTACCCGTGTAGGTTAAGATCAAGAACTTCTAATAATAAAAGAAACATATTTTTTAAATCCTGATCCAATCATACTTAGTTCTCATGTTATTAAAGTATAGGTAATTCAATTATTCACCAAAACGAGAACAATTATGAAAAGTATTTTCATTATTCAGGATCTGTCTTCTGTTATCCCGGAAGTCATAATTTAATTGTTTGGTCAAGAAAAGATAAAAATGCAGGTGTTTTTTTTCTGTTATTTTTCTTTAGTGCAATTTATAATCCCTTCTATTATAACAGGATAATAAAAAATGGATGGAATTGACGCCAGCTATTTCTAAGGTAATTTGGAAATATGTGTTGCAATATTGCAGCACAAGTAAACTAAAACCTGGCCAGGACCGGGTTTATGTTTACTATCTTCAATCTAAGCCTTAGAAGCTGAAGATAAAACAGCCATCAGGCTAGAATAGATGTTTTGGAGAGATTTATTGCTCAAAAATCCCTATTTTCACTTATAAAATGAGCTCCTAATAAAAATAAGCTCTTTAAGTAGTGAAAAGTTCTTTAAAAAAGGTTCTTTGAAAAAGTTAACTTATTTTCTATTCCAGTTACCTTTTCTGGTAACTTATCATTACCTTTGCAAGGTATGAGAATAATAAAGGAAAGCACATTATCCGGATATTGCAGATCAGGTAAATACAAACCTGCTTTCGAATCTATTAAAGCTTGGATCTACGAAATTAAATACACCAGTTGGGATAATGCAAATGAATTAAAAGCAAAATATGGGAATGCAAGCATAATAAGTTCAAAAAGAGTTGTTTTCAATATTAAGGGGAATGAGTTTCGTCTGGTCGTCGATATTGAATACAAATTGAAAATAGTATTTATCGTCTGGTTTGGTACGCATAAAGAATACGATAAAATTGATGTTAATTCAGTAAACTATGAAAACTAAAATATTAAAATCAGAAAAAGAGTATAAAGAAACCTGTAAAAAGATATATTGTCTTATAAACAGCTCAGATAATGCTATCGAACCAAATAGTCCCGAAGGCGAAGAATTGGATTTACTTTCCTTTCTTGTTGAAAAGTATGAACGGGAGCAGCTTCCCACTGAGGCCCCTGATCCAATTGATGCCATTAAGTTCAGGATGGACCAGATGAACCTTAAACAATCGGATATCGCACCCCTATTCGGAGGTAAAACGCGTGTTTCTGAAGTCTTAAATGGGAAAAGAACACTCACTTTAAAAATGATAATTCTATTAAACAGATACCTTGGGATTCCATTAGAATCACTGGTTAGCGGGAATAAGGAAATTAAATTGGAAGCAGATAAAAAAGAAATCCTATTAAGCAATTCTTCTATTAAGAACTACTTATCGGGAATACGAGCAGCGATGATCTGATACTCTTACTCATCGATAATATAATTGTTCTTTGAATTAGATTGGTATGATTACGGGGCAAGGATGTACGATCCCCAAATTGGTAGATGGAATGTAGCGGACCCTCATGCTGAGAAATATACTTCCATTTCACCGTCTGCTTACTGTACTAATAATCCGATAATTTTTATTGACCCTGATGGTAGAAAGATTGTTCTTGCTGGTACTCAAGCTCAAATGCAGCAAACATTAGCAACTCTGCAAAAATTAACAAATGACCAATTAACTGTTAATTATAATACAGGTGTTGTAAAAATACCAACCTTAAGCACTGGTGGAAATTTACCATCCGGAACAGCTTTAATTAGAGAACTCAACAGCAAGCTTCCTGGTGTAAAAACTGTAACAATTGATAATCAAAATAGCACCGGTATATTTCCTGTTGGCACAACTGGAAATGTTGCAGGTCATGCGCCGAGTCCTGATGCGACAAATGGCGTAGGAGTTGATGCGTATGTGAGCTTTGACCCAACGTCAAATCCAACAATCACAACAGAAGACCCAGCAACAGGGAATGCACAAGGAACCCAAAGGCCTAATGAAATTGGATTAGGCCATGAACTTGTACATGCTCGACATTATA
>JBBQJD010000056.1:0-26467 GCA_038325595.1 Bacteroidales bacterium
TATTGACACCGCAATAAAAAACAATCAAAATGTGTTACAAGCATTAAATGTCATCGCCGAGCACAAAAGATGCTGATTCGTTCTGTATTTATTAACTTTAGGCATTTTAGGCACTCCAAACTCTAGGCACTGATTAGTTACCATATTGTTAATAATAAGTCAGGAGTGAGCTAAAGTATGGAGTGCTTAGAGTTGAAAAGCTTTACACTATCTTTAATTCTCCTGTGGGAGATTGGTCGTAGTTTCACCCTTTGATTGAGGATACTCTTTGTCTATGCCGTTATAATGCCCGTATATATATAAGGAATGGTATTGCGGAACAAAATTGTACAACTCGCTTGCAGTATTGATTATTTCCTGGATCCTTGGATCGCAAAACTCGATAACCCTGCCTGATTCAACATCAATCAGATGATCATGCTGTCCGCAATGATAGGCTTTTTCAAACTGAGCTATATTCTTCCCAAACTGGTGTTTGATTACCAGATTACAATACAGTAAAATTTCGATTGTATTATATAAAGTCGCGCGGCTTACCCTGTAATTCTTATTCTTCATAAAGATATACAGAGACTCAATATCGAAATGTCCGGTACGTGAGTATATTTCATCAAGAATAGCATATCTCTCCGGTGTTTTCCTGTGACCTTTCTTCTCAAGATATTCAGTGAAAATTTTCTTGACAGTTATTTTAATATCATCACTAATCATATTTGGTCTAATTTAGAATAGTGACAAATATATTCATTTTTTTGTGATAAGGAGGTTGAAACAGAACAGGAAGAATAATATTTCAGAAGTCTTCAACCCTTCTGACACTCTTAAGTCCGCTTATATTGGAGATTTTCAGAATAAGGTTATTAAGGTCTTTTGTATGGTGAACATATAAATCGATTGTTCCTTCGAATATTCCATTTTTGACTGATATATTAATATTCGTCATATTTGCTTTTAGCTCTGATGAAATTATGTTAGTTATATCATTCACAAGTCCAATCCGGTCTATTCCCGTCATACTTATTCTTGCCAGGAACGAAACAAGCTTATGAATTGCCCATTTAACCGCTATGATGCGATTTCCTTCGTTAGACATAAGCCTGATGGCAACCGGGCATTTTGGTTTATGTATTATAATTGAACCTTCGGGAGAGTGATAGCCCATAACCTCATCTCCGGGTATCGGGTTACAACATTTTGCAATTTCGTAGGATTGTTCGGCATTTTCAACATTCTCTCTCAGAAGGAATGGTCCGCTTTTGTCGATCTTTCCCTTTACCGATGGCTCTTCTTTCTTCTCTTTTTTTGACCCAATCAGCTTAAGCTCCCAGTATTTGATAACATTTCCCGGCTGATTCTTTTTCAGTATTTTTTTTAGATTTTCGAGGTTTACCCTTCCAAGGCCAATTGATGAATAAAGCTCTTCCTTATTAAGAGAATCATAGGCGAGAATAAGCTTCTTTAGAACATCATTATTTATTGTGAGTCCGATTTCCCTGAGTTTAGACTCCAGGATCTCCATTCCGTTCTGGATACTATCCTTTGACTCAATTTTCAGTGCGTTTTTTACTGCTTCCTGTGCCTTTGAAGTCCTCACAAAGGATAGCCATTCCCTCTCTGGCTTTGCTATATCGGAAGTTATTACCTCAACCTGGTCACCGCTCATCAGGATAGTGTTGATAGGATTCAGTTTATAATTAATTTTTGCACCTATGGCTTTATTACCTACTTCTGTATGGATTTCATAAGCAAAGTCAAGGACTGATGCTCCTTTTGGCAGGCTGATAAGCAACCCTTTAGGAGTAAAGACCATAATTTCGGATGAGAAAAGGTTCATTTTAAATTCATCCAGGAACTCGATTGGATCCTCATTCGGGTTTTCGAGCATCAGGCGGATCTTTTTGATCCATTTATCGAGTTCACTTTCAGGATATTCATCACCTTTATATTTCCAGTGGGCAGCATAGCCTCTTTCAGCTATCTCGTCCATTCGTTTGCTTCTTATCTGAACTTCTACCCATCGTCCTTCCGGACCCATTACAGTAACGTGCAGTGCTTCGTAACCATTTGGTTTAGGCCTGCTTACCCAATCGCGAAGGCGGTCTGGCTTGGGAAGATATGAATCGGTGATGATTGAATAAATATTCCAGCACTGTGTTTTTTCAGGAATCCCGGGAACGGGTTCAAATACGATCCTTACAGCCAGTACATCATAAATCTCTTCAAAAGGAACGTTTTTTGACTGCATCTTTTTCCAGATGGAAAAGATTGATTTTGGTCTTCCGCTGATATCAAACTTTAACCCGCCTTCTGTAAGCTTCTGAATAAGGGGTAATGCAAACTTATTGATTAAGGAAATATACTTCTTTTCGCTATGTTTCAGCTTGGCAGCAATTTCCTCGTATATCTGCGGCTGACGGAATTTAAAGCTGAGATCCTCGAGCTCGGTTTTGATGGCATATAAGCCAAGCCTGTTCGCAAGGGGTGCATAAAGAAATATGGTTTCCCCGGCAACTTTCATTTTTTTATGTTCAGGCAATGAATCAAGTGTTCTCATATTATGCAACCTGTCGGCTATCTTTATGAGAATCACCCTCAGGTCATCAGATAAGGTAAGGAGCATCTTCCTGAAATTTTCAGCCTGGTGAGAGGATGAGCTCTCCTTGTTATAAGTGCCTGAAATTTTTGTTAAACCGTCAATGAGTGAAGCTATCTTAGGCCCGAAATCCCTTGTTACATCTTCCAGGGAGTATTCGGTGTCCTCAACCACATCATGAAGCAGGGCAACGGCAATAGATCTTGCTCCCAGTCCGATTTCCTGATTTACTATCTTTGCAACTGATATGGGATGAATAATATATGGCTCACCCGACTTCCGGCGCATATTCCAGTGAGCTTCATTGGCAATGCCAAATGCTTTATCAATCAGCTCCCTGTCTCCATCCTTGCTGCACCTCAGAAGATTATTTATCAGGTTATCATATTCAGACTGAATATGGATTTTGTCTTCTTCATCAAAAATATCCTTATTCCCCATAAAAAAACATTACAGCAAACTGCGTGCCTTATGCAAAGATAACTTTTCCGATTTAAAGTCTGTTAACTAACTTTTAAGTCAATTCAATTTTTTATGATGGTAATTGTCCCTGTTTTTGAGATTTTTTTGCCTGAGGGGGTAGTTACTTCCAGGAACCAGAGGCAAACGCCGCCTGTTTTGGTGTTTCCTTTTTGCGATCCGTCCCAGTCTTCATGGAAATCCCTTGTTTCAAAAACTACTCTGCCATTCCTGTCGCTTACAACGAGATGATAATTTTGGGGTGTGAAGGACAGGACAGGACGAAAGAAATCATTTACAAGGTCGTTATTCGGTGTGAAAACATTTGGTACAGTTATAATTTCAGACGGGACAGAGCAAACTACCTGTGAACTGCTCAGGCCGGTAACACCGTAAGGGTTGTTTCTTTCTGTGGCACTGACATAAAAGCAGAGTTCACTTCCTGATACATCGTACATTATATCGGTATACAGGATCCTATAGGCAGTGTCAGCAGGCGGCAGCTCTGCTTTTTCTACAAATCCGACCCCTGTTTTGATAAATAACCGGTAAGATGAGACTTCTCCAAGCCATTCTCGGTATGCATTCCATGAAAGATCTATATCATCACCATTTCTTTCAAGTGAAACTACAATATTGGAGCAGGTATTTGATATGGTTACAGGAACATTGCAGCTGTTCATAGCTGATAATCTGTATGAATTGATTTTTTCAATATCTGACTGATTGTCAGTAAAAAATATCCGGTGGCTGACTTCTTCAATATTCCCAATTACAAAGAATGATGCCGATGGTCCTGTTTTTTTCTCGAGCTGAAATTTGGTGATTTCCGAAGCAGGATCAACAGAAAAGGAGAGTGAAATTTTATTATCTGAACTGACTGATGCATAATCGGCATTTATCCATAAAGGAGGTACGAGCATCTTTGTTGAAATACAGCTTTTATTGGATGTTGAAACCGTACTTCCTTCAAGATTTGCTCTCACAACATAGCAGTAATCCGCATTGATATCAAATTCATTGAATGTGAAGCTCACTGCATCCGGATCTGTTGATTGTTCTTCCCCGAAAACTGCTCCGTTAACCGACAGCAGTACTGAATATCCTGTCACCTTTTTTGGCGAAGAGGGATAGCTGTTCCATCCGACAGTGATCTTCTTGTTACAAGTATCAATTACAGCCGTTGTGAAAATTGTATTAAGCACGTTTGAAAAAGAACTTGGGCATCCATCCAATCCCGGAAGACCCGGTAATCTGTATGCAGCTATTACATATGATGTACTATGGTATTTATATGACGAATTGGCATAGCTATAAGTAGTTGCAGCAGGATTCCAGATGGTGTCGATGATATTCCCCCTGGGCACACCATTTTCATTAAGATATTCGTATATCAGATATGCAGCAATATCGGACGACGGGCTTGCTGTCCAGGTGAATTCCACATTGCCTGTTTCAGGGCAGACAGATACTGAAGTGAGAACGGGAGGGAGTGGAACGGTACAATTTACCTGTGATTTCAGGCCGGGGTACTGGGAAAACAGAAGAAATATAATGATATAAAAAAACTTCATAATCATTTTGAGCCTGCCGAAACTTCATAAAGATCATCAATATTATAATACGTGCGTGCAAGTTCAGTTATTTCATCAGGATCTATTATTCTTATCTTTTCAGCCAGCCTCTGATAATATTCATTTCCAAGGCCAAATTCCCATACCGATTTGAAGCTCTCTGCAAGAGCAAATGGTCCATCGAACATCCTTACCATTTCTCCTGACATGTAATTTCTGACAAGCGTCATCTCTTCCTTTTCAACCGGAATATCCTGAAGGAGACTGACTTCCTTATAGATCTCTTCAATTGCCTTCCTGTGGTTATCCTTTCCAACCTCTGTCGAAATCATCTTGTATCCTGCCAGATTAAGAGAATTAACAGAAGAGTTTATTCCATAAGTAAAGCCTTTGTCTTCTCTTATATTTTTCATTAAACGGGAACCAAAATAGCCACCAAGGATCGTATCAAGGATCTTGAGTCCCGGGTAATCGGGATGCCTTTTGGTGATTGTGGAAGAGCCTATCCTGATCGCAGTCTGTATTGAATTTTCCTTGTTTACAAAGACTTTTTTCCCCTTTTCACCATTAAGATTAATCTTATTATCAGGATTATAGATGCCGTTAATAACTATATCACCAATATATTGATTCAGAAGCTCAATAGTTTTAATGTGTATTTTACCCGATATTATGATTGCCATATTGTCGGTTGTGTAAAATCTGTTATGAAACTCGCGGAGCATTGAGGGATTGATGTTTTCAAAATCCTTTTCAAGAACCATGTATCCATATGGATGATTCCTGCCGAAAACCGATTCGAAGAACTGGTCATCGGCAAGCTTATTGACTTTTTCCCTGTTTACCATATGCCAGCGCTGACGTTTTTTCATTAGTGTAATAAGTTCAGGCTCAGGGAAAGTTGGCCTGAAAACTATTTCGCGGCTCAGTTCAAGAATTTTTTCTATGTGCTTGTTTAGAAAGAACACCACAATTTCTGCACGGTCCCTGTCACAATCAAGATGAAGGAATGCCCCGTAGAAGTCAAGCTGCCTGTTAAGTTCTTCCGAGCTGTAGTTCTGAGAACCTTCTGAAAGCATCATGTTTGTTGCAGAGGCGAGCAGCGGGATATACTCCCGGGACTGACCTGCTTTAAATGTGAATTCAAGTCTCATGATATCTTCTGTTCCGCTTTCAATCAGAAAAACAGGGACACCATTGTTCAGCGTAAATGATGCTGCTTCAGGTATGTCAACCTTTTCAACCGGGAAAAGTGGTGGTTTAATTCTTTGCAATTCATTCATAATTCTTTCCGGGTCGATTTGTAATAAAGAGTTGTGCAATTAGAAGGAATAAAGATCTTACTTGCAGTATCAGTAACCATTTTGTGGTTCACTTTTCTGAAGTTTTCAATCTGCCTGTTGATAAGATCAGCATTTCCAAGCAGTTCATAATATGCCAGATTCATAGCTTTATTGAGAATGCTGGTATTTGAAAATACAGTCGATGATTCGTACCTGTTTTTAACCTTTTCCATTTCTCCTTCAATATGACCTTTATCAAATAAACTATTGACCGCCTCAACTATTGCCTGGTCAGCTTCCTTAATATCAACATCTTTCATCAACCTGCCATGAATCATTAAAAGGCCCGGATCAATATCGGATGTTATATAGGCATTTATTTCACTGAATAATTTTTTTTCTCTGACAAGCCTGATGTTAAGTCTTGCTGATTCACCACCGGAAAGCAGATCTGTAATCAGATCAAGGGTATAAAACTCAGGATCCTTTCTTGAACCCATATGCCAGGTCTTATACACTGCATCTGCCGGAACATCCTTTTCAATTACAACTATCCTCTCCTCGGTCTGTTCAGGTTCAGCAGGAAGGTTTCTTTCATTGATTTCACGCTTCCTGATAGGACCGAACCACTTCTGAGCAAGATCATGAGCGCGGTTGTAACCAATATTTCCTGTCAGAGCTATAATTGCGTTGTTGGGTGCATAATGGGAAAAGAAGAATTTTCTGATCTGGTCAAGATCAGTTTCAGAAATATGTGATATATCCCTTCCGATTGTCGGCCATCTGTAGGGATGGACTTTATATGCAGAAGGCCGCAGCCTGAGTATTGCATCGCCATAAGGCTGGTTAAGATACCGCTGGTTGAACTCCTCAATGACAACGCTTTTCTGTGTGTCAAGGTTTTTTTGTGAAAAATCAAGTTCCAGCATCCGGTCTGATTCAAGCCAGAAGGCTGTTTCAATATTTTGTGAAGGAATTGTAAGATAATAGTTTGTTATGTCATTGTTTGTGAAAGCGTTATTCTCTCCTCCGGCCATTTGCAGCGGCATATCGTATTCAGGTACATTCAGTGAGCCGCCGAACATCAGATGTTCGAAAAGATGTGCCAGTCCTGTTGAGTCCGGATCTTCATCCCTCGATCCGACGTCGTAAAGAATATTCATTGCAACAAGCGGCGTGGACTTATCCTCATGTATCAGAAATTTCAGTCCGTTTTCAAGCTCAAATCTTTTATAATTAATCATACAAAAAATTTCATATTCTTCGTTTAATCCATTTGTGAGGATACCGGTTCAGGTTAATAAACCATTGACAAACTTATATAAAAAACAGAGAAGGATTATTAATGTTTTTATATTTGCATAATTATGTTCAGAAACCCCTTTTCAAAAAAGCTTTTTCATAATCGTTCTATTGGTGGCGACCAGGTAAATCTGGTTTATTTGCTTAGTCTGGTTGTAGGATTGCTGAGTGCCCTGGCAGCCTCATTTCTCAAGAATGCCATTCACTATACCAATCGTATTCTGACACAAGGCATTACGAGCGAATCAGGAAGTTTTCTGTATCTTGTGTACCCAATTGCAGGGATGCTTCTGACATTACTGTTTGTAAGGTATTTCGTCAGGGATAATATAGGTCATGGAATAAGCAGGGTTCTATATTCAATTTCTAAAAAAAGAAGCAATCTCAGGGCACATAATACATGGACTTCAATAGCTGCCACAACGTTGACGATAGGATTTGGAGGATCTGTGGGAGCAGAAGCACCCATCGTATTGACAGGATCATCAATCGGTTCAACCATCGGAAGATTTTTTAAGCTGAATTATAAGAATATTACACTTCTGGTCGGATGTGGTGCTGCAGGAGCTGTTTCGGGAATTTTTAAAGCTCCGATTGCAGGGATTGTTTTTACTTTAGAGATCCTGATGCTGGACCTTACGCTTTCTTCTATTGTACCGTTGCTGATTTCTTCTGTAACGGCAGCAACAGTTGCCTACTTCCTTATGGGTGATACTGTTTTATTCAGCTTTAATGTTGTTGAGGCATTCAATATCGCCAATATACCCTGGTATGTATTGCTGGGAATAATTTCAGGAATGATTTCCTTATACTTTTCAAAGATGACACTGTTTCTGGAGGGGAGTTATGAAAAAATAAAGAATATTTATATCAGGCTTCTACTGGGAGGAACAATTCTTGGTTGCCTGATTTACCTTTTTCCTCCTTTTTATGGAGAGGGATATGATACAATAATGTTACTCCTTCATGGAAGATCAGAGGAGGTTTTCAACACAAGTATTTTCAGCGAATATTCGGGCAGTTTTACCGTAGCTGCACTTTTTATGTTAGGTCTCGTACTGCTGAAAGTCATTGCAAGCAGTTCAACCAATGGAGCGGGTGGTATAGGCGGTATTTTTGCACCTACATTGTTCATTGGTGGTGTTAATGGCTACCTGGTTGCAGGACTTCTGAAGAAAATAATCCATGTTGATCTGCCCGATAACAGGTTTGTACTTGTTGGTATGGCAGGTTTGATGGCGGGTGTAATGCATGCACCACTCACTGCAATATTCCTGATCGCTGAGATAACCGGGAGCTATACTCTCCTTATTCCACTTATAATTACATCAACAATCGCATTTATTACTGTTCGCAGCTTCGAGAAGCATTCAATATATCATGTTCAGCTTGCCAAGCGGGGAGAACTGATCACACATGATAAGAATAAGGCAGTCCTTGCCCTTATGAACTGGAGAAAAGAGATTGAAACTGATTTAAAAACGGTAAAACCCAATGATAAACTGGGTGATCTGGTCAAAGTGATTGCAGTATCAAAGAGGAACCTTTTCCCTGTGGTTGATCAATATAATATTCTCGAGGGTGTAGTATCGCTTGATGATGTCAGGGAGGTAATGTTCCAGCATGATTTGTATGATAAAATAGTAATGAAGAATATCATGACAATTCCTCCATCCTATATTGATAAAAAGGAGAACATTGAAGCCGTTATGGAAACTTTCAGGAAGACTGATGCCTGGAACCTGCCGGTGCTTGACAATGGATATTATGTTGGATTTATTTCAAAATCACGTATTTTCAGTACTTACCGGGAAATGCTAATAGAATTATCCGAAGAATAAAATCATTAAACTGTTAACTATGAAAAAGGATTCTCTGATTTTTGACCTTATTGAAAAGGAGCGCCAGCGCCAGATCAATGGAATTGAGTTAATCGCATCTGAAAATTTTGTTAGTACCCAGGTGCTTGAAGCAATGGGATCGGTAATGACAAATAAATACGCGGAAGGATATCCGGGAAACCGTTATTACGGAGGTTGTGAGATTGTTGACCAGTCGGAGCAGATTGCAATAGACCGGCTGAAACAGCTGTTCGATGCTGAATATGCAAATGTACAACCCCATTCAGGTGCACAGGCAAATATGGCCGTATTTATCACAATACTTAAACCCGGAGATTCTTTCATGGGATTGAATCTGGCGCATGGAGGGCATCTTTCACACGGGTCACCTGTCAATTTTTCGGGATTGTTCTATAAACCACTGGCTTACAGTGTAAAAGAAGAAAACGGCCTGATTGACTATGATGCAATGGAAGCCACTGCATTGAAAGAAAAACCAAAAATGATAATTGGCGGTGCTTCAGCATATTCACGTGAATGGGATTATGAAAGAATGAGAAAGATAGCAGACATGATCGGAGCAATTCTGGTTGTGGATATGGCACATCCGGCAGGATTGATAGCTGCCGGGCTTCTTAAGAATCCATTGAAATATGCTCATATTGTAACATCCACTACTCATAAGACACTTCGCGGACCAAGAGGGGGCATTATTCTTATGGGAAAAGATTTTGTGAATCCATGGGGCATAACTACTCCAAAAGGTGAAGTCAGAATGATGTCTTCTCTTCTGAACTCGGCAGTTTTTCCGGGAACACAGGGCGGGCCGCTGGAGCATGTCATTGCTTCCAAAGCTGTTTCATTCGGTGAAGCACTCGATCCTTCTTTTAAGGAATATCAGAAGAGAGTAAAGAATAATGCTGCTGTAATGGCGAAAGCGTTTATTGAAAAAGGATATAAAATAGTTTCCGATGGTACGGATAACCATCTTATGTTGATTGACCTGAGAACAAAATTTCCTGAAATATCAGGTAAAAAGGTTGAAAACACACTTGTGCTTTCACATATTACAGTTAATAAAAATATGGTTCCTTTTGATACCCGTTCACCATTCCTTACATCAGGTCTCAGAGTTGGCACACCGGCAATTACTACGAGGGGACTAAAAGAAGAACATATGGGGGAAATTGTTAATCTGATTGATGAAGTTATATCAAACATTGAAAATGAGTCTGTTATAGCAAGGGTAGGCGAGAAGGTTGTTAAAATGATGAAGTCTTTCCCATTGTTTAGCAGTTAACCGTCAATATGAAAAAAATAGTTTTTCTTCTTCTTGTCTTAGCCGGATGCAACAGTAAAAACATTGATACCAGAAGTAGCCTTTCACGCAATGGTTTAAGAACCGCAGGCAGTCCTGAATATAATCCTCAGATCAGGGTAGATATAAATCTGATTAAGTCATTGATTTCTGATAAATTATAAAGAGCTGACAGGCAACAAAAAAATCAAATTTGATTTTTTGAATAGCAAGCTGAATTATTATTATAACTTTGTGTAAGCCTAATCTCAACTATTTCACTGATGAATAACCAGAAACTTATTTATATTGTTGATGATGACCCGTTTATCAACATGTTGGTGGTTAAGCGTTTCACATCCGATGGTTACAGACTTGAGGCCTTTGAAAGTGGTGAAGATTGCCTGAAGTCATTAAATAAAAATCCTGATCTGATAATACTTGACTATTTTTTTTCAGATAATGGCGGAAAGGTTATGAATGGCATGGAGGTTTTTGATCAGATCAAGGTATTAAAGCCACGTACTCCTGTAATTATGCTTTCAGGACAGGATAAAGGTGAAATAGTACTGGAGCTTGCAAGGAAAGGTATCGATGATTATATAATCAAGGATAATAATCTTATTGATAATCTTCATGTTGCAATAAAGGACCTTTTCGACAGGAGGCAATAAAATTTTCTATTTAAGAATAAAATTATAGGTAATTGTACCCTTCTGAATGATCGGCGCATCGGGCTTTGCTTCGAATCGCGCCTGCATGGCAGCATCTTTGGCAACTTTCAGAAGATATTCATCGAGTGTAGTTGAGCCTTTGATACCGGGATTTGCCTGTGTAACTTTTCCAAGCTTGTCGACGCTGACTTCAACAACTACCCTTCCTTCACCCTGGTAATCATATTTTGGGGATGGCAGAGACTGAAATCCTCTTCCCTGGAGATCATATGAAATGCCTTTATCTCCGAGACCACTTCCGTCACCGCGAACTTTTGAATCAACTGAACCTGTTGTAACTCCCTGATTACCAGCTCCTCCCGCATCCCCTTCACTTGTGGAGTTGGTTCCTGCATTTTTTGAATTGGCGAGTGCGTTTTTTGTCCGGTTCATTATATCAGACTGTCGCTGCTGTTCTGCCAGAATTCTTTTCCTTTCAGTTTCCTCTTCCTGTTTCCTGATCCTTTCAGCTTCAAGCTGCTCCCTGACGATTCTGTCGGTTTCAATTTTTTCAAGCTTTTTCTTTTCAGCTTCGGGATCGACTTTTTTAACTTCAGGTGCCTCTTCATCATTCTGAGTAATCAATGGCTCTTCATCAGCCACAACAGGAACATCAGACTTAACGGGAGGAGCGGCCTCTTCCTGGACAGCAGGAGATGATGGTTCTATCATTCCCGAACCGGTTTCTACGGTTCCAAAATTTACTTCAATGCCTTCTTCTGTTTCAGGTGGTTCAGGAACAGAGAAACCTACTATCAACAGTAATACCAGTAATACAAGATGGATTATTGTAGTTCCAACCAATCCTTTCCTTCTTTCGGTTGGGATATGGTGAAGGTCATTATTTGGGTGTTGTAGCAATTATTAATTTATAATTATTCGTTTGTGCAATATTTAATACCTTAACCACATTTTCAAAGGGAACACTTTTGTCCGCATGAAGTGCGATATACGTATCGGGTTTATCTCCAAGCTTTTGTTTCAGTACTGCTTCCAGATCATCAATTCTGACAGGCTGCTGTTCAACATAGTAAAGCAGATCACTTGTAATGGAAACTGAGGTGAGTGGCTTTGCCGATGTCTGTGTGCTCCCTTTTGGAAGAAGCAGCTTCAAAGCCGTAGGATGCACCAGGGTGGAAGTGAGCATAAAGAATATAAGCAGATTGAATACCACATCAGTCATTCCTACTGTACTGAAGCTGAGATTGATCTTATGTCGTGAGTTTAATGCCATTTTAATGATCTTTTTTAATGGGTTCATTCAGAATATCCATAAACTCGGTTAATGTAGCTTCAAGGTTGAAAACAACTTTTTCTACCCTGACTACCAAAGAGTTATATGCAAAGTAGCCGAGAATACCGATACTTAATCCTGCAACAGTTGTGATCAGAGCAGTGTATATACCACCCGACATCATTGATACGTCAATATTATTCCCTGCCATTGACATGGCATAAAAAGATTGTACCATTCCTATAACGGTTCCAAGGAAACCAAGCATCGGCTCGGCTCCGGTAATTGTTGCAAGAGTCGGAAACCCTGTTTCAAGTTTAGATATTTCCAGTTTTCCTACGTTTTCAATAGCAGTGCTTATATCCTGCAGTGGTCTTCCAAGCCTGCTGATTCCCTTTTCCACCATTCGTGCTGAAGGACCTTCTGTCGACCGGCATAAAGACTGGGCTGCTTCGATACGGCCATCGTGTATATAATCCTTTATCCTGTTCATGAAGTTCATATCTACAGCAGTTGCCTTTCTTATAACATAAAACCTTTCAATAAAGATGTAGAAAGCAACAAAAGATAAAAGTATAATAGGTATCATCACCCATCCGCCCTTTAAGGCAAGGTCGAAAAGTGTAAGTTTAGATACCGCCGTATTCTCAACAGGAACAGAGCCGCCTTGCATAACGAGTTGTAAAAATGTCATTTTTTCTGGGATTATTGATTATTGCATTGTTATTTATAGGATACTGAAATTATAATTTTACTGTGCGAAGTTATTAAAAAACGTAATGAACGCGGTTCTATTATGCGTTGATTAATAACAATGGTGAATATTTTATTAACCATACCTTAAAAATAGCAGATGGACATATTAAAACTTATTATTTTTTAATTTGTGGCTCATCATCTTCCTTTTTCATTTCACCTTTATCTTTTCTCCTGAACAGGTCAGGAAATTTATCAAAATCCTGACGGAAGAATATTCCTATTCCCTGAGTATAAGGACCTTTTCCTGAATATGTATTATTAAACCTGTTAAAGACCTTAAATCGTATTTTTTCAGTGATGCTTACTTCAGCATCAAAATCTCCGGTTATCTGATCGGTATATTCAGTGGCATATCCGCTTCCCCTGACATCAAAATTTCCATTGATTGTGACTCTGTCATTTAATATCTGGGTTGAAAGGGCTACTTCTACTTCTTGTGGATTAATGTTCTTATTACCAGGACGATATACGAATCCAAGGTCAAAATCGTTGCTAATCTGTGAAAGCCAGTTGCTCAGCTGGTTTGACAGCATTTCAGTTGTTGTTACTGCCATAGCAGAGGTTCCGGTAGCTGTGGTTGATGCAGTCGGATTGCCATAAGAGGGATCTGCATAGAAGCTGTTCATTACCAGCAGATAAAGGAATTGCCTGCTTAAAGCTTCTTCAGTGGAGATGGCATTACGAAGATTGGTTTTTTTCTGTTCATCTGCATTGGGAAGGGATATATCGAAGCTCACTATCGGATTAAACAGTTTTCCTGTCAGGTTCAGATGGCATTCTACAGGAATCCTCTCTTTAAGGCTTGAATCCTGAAGGATCATATCGAGGGAGGTTCGTAGCTTGTAAATAGCATTAATATCAACTTCAGCATTGTCGAGATCGCCGTTGAAGGTAATTTTTCCACCGTTTGCTACCTGAAACGATTTATTCAATATATTCCCAAGAGTAAATAAATAATCTCCTTCTTCTATAATGTAATCTCCTGACATTTTGAAATCACCTTGCTGATTCAACACTATGTTCAGTTTTCCCGCTCCTCTACCTTTCATAACATCACCTATTTTTGAATCGAATATAAGCTTTACCTCAGCTTCAGGTGTAACTTCAAGATCAAAATTAAGATCCATGCCTGTCTGCTTTGAAGCTGTGGATTTATATCCCTCTGCCTCTGTCTTATTTTGTCTCAATGTGATGCTGTCAACAAAGGTGATGAAAGAGTACTCCGATACAGACAACCCTCTGTTAAGGGGAATATTGAAACTGGTATTTTCCTCTGTTTTTGCGGAAATATCAAATACAATAGCATCTGGTGTGCTCTTGATAGTCGTTACACCTGAAGCATAAGCTTTTCCAAAAAACAATTCATTATCTTTTGCCTTAGTATTAAGAACAAGCGATTCATTAGTCTTTATCAGCAGATCAACAGTGAAATCCTTGAAATTCTTATGATTAACAAACCCGTTAAGTGATGCAAGGTTCTTTTCTTCATCAGTGATCCTGATGTTATTAAACTTAATACCCTTTTTATCGAACCTTATAGTATCATTGAGATTATATCTTGTCTGAAGATAATTTATTTTCAGTGAAGCATCTTCAGCAAAAACTGCTCCCTGAAGAACAAGATTTTTAGGATCTCCCGAAAGATTAACAGTTCCGGAAGCCAACCCCCTGATATCAGAGGCAAACACCCTCAGCAGAGGATTCAGAAACTCCATAGGTAATCTTTTGGTATTGGCTGTTATGTTTAAATTTTTTGTACGAGGTTCATAAGTTCCCGCAGCATTGAGCATTTTTATTCCTTCCAGGTTATTATTCAGGTTGATCTTTGCAACCTTATTAATTTTATCCCATGCAGATATTATAGAGATATTCCCATAGTTCCCTCCGAATATCGAAAAATCATTCACCAGGAGACTACCTTCGATCAGCATATCCCTGTGAAGGTTAGTCAGGTTTACCCTTCCATTTAAAATACCCTTCAGATCTAGTGGGATTTTATCTGTTCTTACTACATCCTTCTTTTCAATATATGTCAGGGGAGCAATATCAATCCCCCTGAATTCCAGATGCAACGTGTCTGAAGGATCTTCCGATACAGAACCATCAATCATATAAAACCGGTCTTCACTGCTGATATGCAGTTGGTTAATGTCTATTGCGCTGGAATCGATTATCATGGAAGACTTGCTGATTTTCCAGAGATTGTCGTTCAGATATATATCAGATGAATCTATTCCGATAGAAATACGTGCATTCTGTTCTCCTTTGTCGCCTTTTTCAACTGTGCCTCTCGCAACAAAATTGCCCCTGTTCAGAATTTCTTCCTTATTGTCCCAATCGACTGTGAAGATGAAATTATCAGGTCTGGAATTCAGATTTATCGCAAAATCCTTTAATTCCTTCTGTCCCATGAGTGTCATGGAAGGACTGTTGATATTTACGGAAAGAACTGAGTCCAGTAATTCGGTGTACACCGACAGATCTTTAAACTCAGTAGTACCGACAGAAAGCAATTTTGATCTTCCTTCAATCCTGATCAGACTGTCAGTAATAATTGAACCGATAATGTAAGACTTGTCTGCCAGCAATAATCCTGTTCTGAAATAGCTGTTTAATTTATCTGTATTTTTAAAATTAATATCAAATGTGAAATTGCTTTTTCCTATTTCAATGCTTTTTGGGGTTGATGGAAATTTTGATGGCATAAGGGTTGAAGCCATTGAATTTAAAATGTTTCCAAGCAACGCAAAATTGTAATATCCCCTTATCTCGGCATCCACATAATCGGTACGCAAACTTAACACAGGCTTGTTATTTTCTGTAAATGTGCGTATTGTAAAATCATATAATTCAAGAATTTCAGCGTTCCTTTTTAATGTCGAATTTATCAGCTTGATCTCACCATCGAGATTATCAATATTATTGCCTTTAAAATTGGATGTAACAAGGGCAGAAAGAGTTGAGCTACTGTCAGCTTTGGTGAGATTCAGATTAAACAGATCTGCATCAGCAAGATTTAGAGTAAAATGAAACTCAGGCAGTTTCTCTTCAAAATTGAACATGCCTAAAAGATCGAGCTTAATGTTTTCATCACTTATTTTAATACTTCCGTCCCAGGTCTTTTCAGTGAATGAGCCGTTCAGAGATATGTTTCTGTATAGATATTTATTAATTTCAACGCTGTCAATTCCACCGGTCAGGCTTCCTGCAAATTTTTTCAGGGTCTGTGCATGGCCATCTATGTTTGTCTGCATGCTGAGCTTCCCGAAAAGCTCAGGTTTGCCGGTTAATTCACCGAGATTTATTTCATTGCCTTTAATGAGCCCTTTTACTTTATAGCTGTTGAAATCATCCGGCCTGAAGGAAATGTCGGTACGGACCGATCCCAGATTTGTCCTAATCTCTCCGTATGTTACGAAATCAGTGGTGAAGCCTGTAAAGCTCCCATCGAACGAAATATTTTCCAGCTTATACAGGAATTCAGGTACAACTATATTTCCCTTTCCGGGAATTACGATTTTTTCGATATCCAGTGCGTTGGTCCGGATACTGTTTATTCCCAGGTACATAAAGGTGTTTTCCAGTTTCGGGAGTCCTGAAAAATCGAAATCGCATTCCAGATAAGTATAGTTCCTGAACGAGACCTCGATATCTCTTCCCCTTAGTTCCGAGATTGTTCCTAAAAGCCTTCCTGATATCCATACCGATTCATTAATGCCTTTGAGCGAGGGAATAAAAAATCTCAGTTCAGAAGTAGTTAAAAGTGATTTATCAAGTAGAATATCAACCCTCACTTCTTCAGCAAAATTTTTAAATGATTCCGGAGTATCTGCGAACAAGGCAAACCGTGGAATATCTATTATGCTGCTGTCGCAATCAAGATTTACCGCATTCAGAATTATATTATGGTTTGCAAGCATGACATCTGCACTTAGTCTGGTCAGCATAAAGCCCGAAGATTCTGTAAATCCGAGATTATAAATATTGAAAGCTATAGTATCATCCTTAATGTAGAAATCATCTATTATGGCACTAACTCCGGTAAGATTGAGGTTATTAAAATCAACAGGAGTTTTACTTTTAGCACCTGAGTGGTTTATGAAAGAAAATCTGGCATCCCTTATATCGATCTCATCGATGAAAAAGACACTTTTGGCTTTTGCTGTTGTATCTGCCGGTTTTTTAAGGAAGTTCAGGAAATAATTCAGATTCATTGAACCCGTTGAATCAGTGACCAGGCCAACAACAGGTTTGACCAGGAATATTCTTCCCAGCCTGATGGATTTATTTTTAAGGTCAAGTTGTCTTATGCCTGCCACCAGTTCTTCAGAATAAATCAGTGTATCATTATTCAGATCCTTTATAAGCAGATCATCTACTGAAAGTCTGTTAAAGAACTTATATTCAACCCTTCCAACAGTTATTGTTGATCTGGTTTCTTTCGAAATATAAGCTGAAACCCTGGCCACAAGATAAGTCTGAAGTTCAGGTATCTGAAGAACAAGGTATAGTAAAGAAGGAATCATAAAGATGATACCTGCGAGAATGACCAGATATTTAAATATTTTTTTAATATTTTTGCCCATTGAAATGGTTGAAAAATAAAGAACAAAATAACCTAAAATATACCAAAAAACAAAGGATTGATGGCACTTACAATCTTGGCAATAGAATCTTCATGCGATGATACTTCAGTAGCCCTCATAAGGGATGGATATGTGCTGTCAAACCTTATTGCAAACCAGGACGTTCACATGTCATATGGCGGTGTTGTTCCTGAACTTGCATCCAGGGCACATCAGGCAAATATCGTGCCTGTAACGCAACAGGCCATGCATCTGGCAGGAATTAATGCAGAAGAAATCAATGCAGTCGCATTCACGCGTGGTCCGGGGCTTCTTGGCTCATTGCTGGTGGGCACTTCATTTGCAAAGGGCTTTGCACTTGCCCGGAATATACCGTTAATTGAGGTAAATCATCTTCAGGCTCATGTTATGGCTCACTTCATACTTGAGAAAGACAAGCCCGCCAGGATTCCTTCTTTTCCCTTTTTATGTCTACTGGTTTCAGGCGGACATACAAGGATCATTGTTATGAGAAACTTTCTCGAAATGGAAGTTATCGGAAATACTATTGATGATGCAGCAGGAGAAGCATTCGATAAATGCGGAAAAGTTATGGGTTTCACCTATCCGGCTGGGCCACTCATTGATAAGCTTGCCCGGCAGGGTAACAACAGTGCTTTCAGCTTCTCAAAACCTGTTGTAAAAGGGCTTGATTTCAGTTTTAGCGGATTAAAAACAAATTTTCTTTATTTCCTCAGGGACAAAATAAAGGGCGATCCGCAATTCATCGAAAATAATAAAGCAGACCTGTGTGCATCTCTTCAGCACACTATAATCAATATACTGATATCCAAGCTTATAAAAGCTTCAAATGAAACCGGAATAACTGAAATAGGCATTGCAGGCGGGGTTTCGGCAAACTCCGGTTTGAGAGACAGGATAACAGAAGAATCGCAAAAAAGAAACTGGAACCTTTTTATTCCTGAATTCAGGTATACAACCGATAATGCAGCCATGATTGGCATAACCGGATACTATAAATATCTGAGGGGTGAATTTTCAAGTCATGATGTGGCACCTCTTGCCCGGCTCTGAATATTACTTTGCCAGTGGCTGAAGGAAGCATCAGTCATCTTTGATGGTAATTGTTAATGAAATGGCTTTTTATATTTTAAAATTATTAAATTCGGCCAATTATAACACGACAGAGGAATTGATACCATGGAGGAATTGAGGATTTCGCCGTCTAAAAATACACCTGAGATTGTTCTGAATCCTGAAGGAATGATCAGGATTAAAGGACGTTCAATACATGAAAATGTTACAGAATTTTTCGCTCCGGTTGAAGATTGGGTTACTAATTATATCTTAAATCCTGCAGAAGTAACGTGTGTGGATATTAATCTTGAGTATTTCAACAGTGCCAGTGCCAAAGTATTTATTCATCTTATGCAAAAGATAACCTTTGTATCACTTAAGAACAAGAAGTTCATTTTCAACTGGTACTATGAAGATGGCGATGAGGATATACTGGAGCGTGGCGAATACTTTTCTTCCGTTCTGGATATACCTTTTAATTTCATTAAGATCAGCTGATTCATCTGACCAGTTCGGGAATCCTGATTCCTCCGGTACTTTTTTCAGAAGGTGAGTGTCCGTCCGGGTTCCCTTCCATATCCTTTTATCACCATTCTGTCTTTATATAATTCCACAATGCCATAGCTGTTACTGTTTTCAGTTTCAACCATGCCCTGGAATGTGATAAAATGTATACTGTTAAATACACCATAATTTCCATGGTGATTATGTCCGTGAAAACATGCTGCAATATTTTTCTTCTTTTTAAATAATGCAAGTACTTCATTATAATTCAGAAGATTATGTACGTTTTCAGGGAATAAGGGGAAATGACAAATGACTATAACCTTTTCATTTTCGATGGCAGCTTTATCAATCTGATTATTTAGCCAGTTCAGCTGTTTATTGCTGATTCCGCCATTCCATTCAATGGCATTTATCTCAGATTTTTCTTTCATGGAATTAATCAATTCCTCTGCATATTTTATTTTCTTTTTGTTTTCAGATGCATAAATGCTGATTTCATTTCCGTTCAGAAAAATGAACCTGAACCCTTCCTTAATTATAGAATAGTATCCTTTCTTTGTCTGAAGAACGGGGATCTTGTCTTTTAAGCCGGGTTCAACAGCGAAATCATGATTACCTGCAACATGGTAAACAGGGATTCCGGGGGATTTAATAATTTGAATTACTTTCTCAAATGAATAGAAGTCCCCGTCAATTAAATCTCCCAGGTTTACAATGAAATCGACGGAATCTTCTTTAAATGAGGTTATCGCCTGCTTCATTCTTGCGGCTGAAGATCTGTAAAAACGTGTTCCTGCGGGGTCACTGTCCCGGTACTGGGCATCAGCTATCACACCAAATTTCATGATTGGCTTCTGACCTTGATTTATAGCTGCAGGGTCATCTGAACCGGTTAATTTTGATATGATCAATGAGGAAACAAAAACTGCTGTCAGAAATTCCATTATTGCATTGATTCTGATTCAAAAATACTAAAATTTTCTTTGGTGTCATCCGGGAATTCAATTCAGAAGAGGATCAGCTATTTTCCCCATGAACAGGATTGAATTGGTTGTGGTTTCCCTGGTAATTCATACTCTTAAAGATTAAGTCGGATGAGGTAAAGGGGTCAAATATCATGCCACCGTCCTTGCTTTTTTCTTTCTCTTTTTTGATGTTTGCCGGTAAGCAATAAGGTAAATAGATGATACCACGAAAAATATAAGCCCCAGAAACAGAAGCATTATAAAGGCAAAAACAGAAGGTTTTTCAAGTCCCGGTATTGGATGGCTTAACTGGTATGTATAACCTAAGATAGTATAAACGAGTACCAGAACAGAGATTATAAAACTGAATATGATTGTTGTCCCGTCGAGGATCCTTGTAGATTTGTAGAACCTTGTATTTTTAAAAGAGCCATACGATGTCCTGGCATAAACCCTCGCTTTTTTACGTGATCTGTCCTGACGGTATTTTCTCCAGTCCTCCATGGCCTGATTGTATGCCTCATTATCTGCGTTGATCCTATCATGATTTGCAAGCAGGAATTCATAGGCTTCGGTTATGCTTATGAATATGTCAATGGCCTCAGGGGAATGATTAATATCCGGATGGTAAATACGCGCTTTTTTTCTGTATGCTTTTTTTATTTCCTCAACCGAAGAATCACAAGGTAAGTCCAGTATTGAATAGTAATCAATAAGTTTCATGACATGGGAAGAAATAAAACACAATTAACGAAATATTTTCATGCTTAGGGGAATTATACTATAGAATTTTATCAAAATCCGTTACTGGAAAAAGTATCACTTAAATAAAATTCAGGAAAATCAAAACTCATAACTCTTTAAGACTCCTTCCCGGGGATTTGTCTGAAAAGTTGATTTTTCTAAGTCTTACGAACCCATTCTCCTGCCCCCAAAGGATTTTTACCCTTAAAGGGACCCAATATCAATAGGTATTTGTTAAAAAACTTTAATTATATTAATTTGTAGTTAATTTGCAATAGATTTAAAATCCAATTCGAAGATGATAATTCCCGTCCTGAAATGATGATAAAATTCCAGCTTATATTGTAATAAATAAAACTTATGATACGGTTCAAAATTTCCAAACTTTCAGCAGGATACTCCCATGCTTTGCTGGTATTATTTTTTCTTTCTTTTGCTTCAGTCCCTGTTGTCAGGGCTCAGCAGATTGATATCTTATTAAAAGGCGGACATGTTATTGATCCTAAGAACAATATAGACTCCAAAATGGATGTTGCCATTGTTGCCGGTAAAATTTCACAGGTAGCACCGAACATCCCTGAGAAGAATGTTAAGAACGTCATTGATGTCAGCGGAATGTATGTGTCTCCCGGTCTTATTGATATGCATGTCCATGCTTTCCATGGTACTGATCCGGTTTCATATATTGCTAATGGATGGGATGCATTACCTCCAGATGGATTCACTTTCAGAGCAGGTGTCACAACCGTTGTCGATGCAGGCTCTGCAGGCTGGAGAAATTTCCGCGATTTCAAGAAGCAAACCATTGACCGTTCACAGACACGTATACTGGCCTTCCTTAACATAGTAGGTGTTGGAATGTATGGAAGGTTTGAAGAGCAGGATGTTACAGATATGAACCCTGTGATGACATCACACATGATTACCCGCCTATATCCTGAACTTCTTGTCGGAATCAAATCAGCACATTACTGGGGACCTGATTTTACCCAGGTCGATAAAGCCGTGGAAGCTGGAAACCTGGCTTCGGTGCCGGTTATGGTTGACCTGGGAGAACATCATCCACCATTATCCATCGAAGAGCTTTTCATGAAACATCTTCGTCCGGGTGATATCTGGACCCATACCTATGCAAACGGACCAAAAGACAGGGAAGTTCCTGTCGATGATAACGGGAAGGTAAAACCATTTATTTTTGAAGCACAGAAACGGGGAATAATATTTGATGTCGGACATGGAGGCGGTGCCTTCTTCTGGAATCAGGCCATTCCATCAATTCAGCAGGGATTTATCGCGGATGTTATCAGTTCCGACCTGCATACGGGAAGTATGAACTCAGGTATGAAAGATATGACAAACCTGATGTCTAAATTCCTGAGCATGGGTCTTTCCATACAAGACGTAATATTAAGAACCACATGGAATCCGGCAAAGGTGATAAAAAGACCGGAGCTGGGAAATTTAAGCGTTGGTTCAGTGGCTGATGTGGCAGTTTTCAGTGTAAGAAAAGGAGACTTCGGATATCTTGATGTACGTGGCTGGAAGAATAAGGGAACTGAAAGACTTGAAGCTGAAATGACCATTCGTGCAGGCAGAATAGTCTGGAACCTTAATGGTCTTGGTTCTTCTTTATGGAATGCAAAGCAATAAGCACCATCGTAAGAATAATACCTGATTTAAAAATTAATGTTATGTGCATTGTAAATATATTGATTAAGAATTGCAAAATCGCTTCATTAACAGCATCTCATCTTTTGTTAGCTGTTGCCCTTTTCCTTATTCCTTCGGTTTCATTTTCCCAGGAAATTGATATTTTATTGAAAGGCGGACATGTCATTGATCCAAAAAATAAGATCGATACGCAGATGGATGTAGCCATAGCAAACGGAAAGATCCTTAAAGTGGCTAAAGATATTCCGGCAAAAAATGCAAAAAAGGTTGTAGATGCAGGCGGAATGTATGTGGCACCCGGACTGATAGATCTGCATACCCATGTATTTGTCGGAACCAACCAGGGATTTGCAGACGGGTTTTCAAGCATTTCTCCTGATGACATAACCTTTAAGGCAGGAATTACGACCGTTGTGGATGCCGGCACTGCAGGATGGAGAAATTTTCCTCTTTTCAAGAAAAATGTCATTGACAGATCACAGACACGGATTCTTTCCTTCCTGAGCATTGCCGGTTCAGGCATGACTGGTTTCCCCACTGAGGAAGACATGAATGATATGGATGCACACATGACTTCACTGGTGATCGATCAGTATCCTGATATAATAGTAGGAGTGAAGCTCGGACATTTTCGAGGTAGCGAATGGACCCCTTTTGATCGTGCAATTGAAGCAGCAACTATTGCAAATGTTCCGCTTTTTCTTGAATGCCACCTACCCTTATATCCCCTTGAGGACATACTTAAAAAAATGCGTCCGGGAGATATTTATACGCATTCTTACTGTACTGCAACTGACAGAACTTCCCTGCTTGATGAACAGGGAACTGTAAGGCCATATGTATGGGAGGCTCAGAAGAAGGGTGTGCGGTTTGATGTTGGCCATGGTGGCGGCATGTTCCATTTTACCTCTGCAATTCCCGCGGTGAAGCAGGGATTTTTACCAAATTCATTTGGCACGGACCTGCACCGTTCAAGCATGAATTCAGGTATGAGAAATATGCTTGATATAATGTCGAAGTTTCTTAACATGGGTATGTCATTTCAGGATATTATATTTCGTGCAACATGGAATTCAGCTAGTTCAATCAAGCGTGATGATCTGGGACATCTTAGTGAAGGAGCTGTGGCAGATGTGACTGTTATCAGTATCAGAAAAGGCAAGTTTGGATTTGTTGATACAAAGAATACCAGGCTGGACGGCGATCAAAGACTGGAAGCAGAATTAACCATAAGAGCCGGAAGGATTGTGTGGGATCAGAATGGGATCTCTGCCCAGAGCCTGCATAAAAACTAGAGATTCATTTTAATAAATTTCTGATATGAAAACACAACGAAGAACTGTTTTAAAGAAACTGTTTGCCTCATTGGCCGGACTGACCGGAATTGCAATGGCATCAAATGCTGCAGGGAATTCACTGCATGAAAAAGAAGTGAATGATGTAGTTGATTTTCAGGATGTTCCTTTGTTTTCGACTTCAACAAAGCTGGGGAATCTGGTATTTATATCGGGAAGGGGCGCACGGCTGGAAGGTGACATTAAGGTACATACTGATAATGTGCTCAAAATCATGGAAACCGAACTTGTTAAAGCAGGCTCCTCAATGGAAAAGGTGTTGAAAGTAACAGTATACCTCGATAGTATGGATGATTATAATGGGATGAATGAAGTCTACAAAGGCCGTTTTGGCAAGAAACCTCCCGTACGTACAACAGTTGCCGTAAATGGTGGATTGCCACCGGCCGATGCATATATTCAGATGGATTGCATAGGTTATATTTAAGAGTTCATTAACTTTGTCATAAGAGCTACTTACATGTAAAAAAGTAAGTATCTGGAGATCAAAGGCTAATAGCCGGGAATACACAAGTAAACATCCGGCATATATATTGAATAATTATAAAAATTTGAAATATTTAATTTAATTAAAATCGTTATGGAACGGAGAGATATCATTAAGAGTTTGTCAATATTGCCTTTAGCAGGAGGTTTTGTTCCTCTGGATTCTATCCTGGGAGCTTCCCGGGGTCCGCTGGTAGCAGGACCAAATATCTATGAGTCAATAGGTGTTGATACTGTCATCAACTGTGTCGGAACCTATACCATAATAGGCGGATCGCTTGAGCGTCCTGAGGTTGTGGAAGCAATGCATGCCGCTTCAGGCTTTTTTGTGCAATACGACGAACTTGCTTTCGGTGTAGCACGAAGGCTTGCTGAGCTTACCGGAGCAGAATGGGGAATGGTGTCGGCTGGATGTGCTGCCGGAATGAAGCATGTAACGGCTGCCTGCGTCACCGGTGGAAATCCTGAGAAGCTTATCCGTATTCCTGACCTCAGCGGTTTCGATAAGACTGAAGTTGTTATTCCAAGGAGCTCAAGGAATGCATACGATCATGCTATTCGCAATATTGGTGTTAAGGTTATTACAGTCGATACTTTTGAGGAACTCGACCGGGCTCTCAATTCGAGGACAGCTATGATATACCTGATGGCAGCAAATGATCTGGAGAATGATGAGCCATTTAATCTTGAGAAAATTGCCAAACTGGCTAAACCACTTAATATTCCTATCCTTGTTGATGCGGCAGCAGAAGATCTTATAGTGCCCAATGTTCATCTTCAGCGCGGAGCCGATGTAGTAGCTTACAGCGGAGGAAAAGCTCTTTGCGGTCCTCAGTGCGCAGGATTATTGCTTGGAAGAAAAGATATATTAATGTCAGCATGGCAGGCCAGTGCACCGCATCATGGTCCGGGCCGTGATAATAAAGTCGGTAAGGAAGAAATGCTTGGAATGCTTGCCGCAATTGAATCATGGGTAAAACGTGATCATGTTGCAAAAATGAAAACATGGCACACCTATCTTGATGTTATATCAAAACGTGTCTCATCAATTAATGGTGTAACAACATCTCTGCGCGAACCAAGGGGGCTTTCAAACCATAGTCCTTCACTGACTATTTCCTGGAATCCTGATCAGTTTAATTTAACAGGACAGGAATTGTTGGAAGAACTGGCCATGAATAAGCCAAGAATTGCTGTCCACAGTAATTCGAGGGGTGAATCAGATCAGACCTCAATTACCATATCTTCAGGTCAGATGCAGCCCGGAAATGATAAAATAGTATCAGACCGTATCTATAGTGTGCTTACACAAAAACGTCCCAAATCGTCAAAGGAAATGGCTGCACCTTCAGGTGATCTGGTAGGCCGTTGGGATGTTGAGATTCAATTTTACAGCAGCAAGAGTCAGCACACCTTCTTTATAGAGGAGCAGGATGGAAACTGGATACAGGGATCACATAAAGGAGATTTTTCAAATCGCGATATGGCAGGTATTATTGAAGGAAATCAGGTGAAGCTGAGCAGTTCTGACCGTCATGTTGCTGATAATATTCCATTTGTTTTCTCAGGGACACTCTCAGGTGATACAATAACCGGCGAAATATATATGGGAGAATACATCAGATCACACTTTACAGCAAAGAGACATAATCAAAAGCAGGAAAGACGACCGATCAGATTCCCGAAAGGACAACCGCTGGCAACTTAATCATTCACAGCATATTCCGGCACCCGTATTTATGACGGGTGTTTTTTTTAAAAGGCTGGCATGTATTTTGCACCATGATAATAAACATATTTAACATAAATTAAGTTTAATAAAATTTAACACATCCTTAATTTGTTTATTTTTACCCGATTATAAGGAATACTTTTTTTCGAGCTTTCCCAGCTCAGAAACTTTCCTATGAAAGTCCGAAGAAGGAACATTGTGAAACTAATTGCCGTAAAGTAATTAAGACTGATAGATGAAAAGACGTGATTTTATAAAAGTCTCCTCAGCAGCAGGTATAGTTGGGCTT
>JBBQJD010000057.1:0-26406 GCA_038325595.1 Bacteroidales bacterium
TCATATGTGGTCGTTTTTGAAAAATATCACTCATGTAAAAATTAAAATGTTAATTTCGAAAGACAAATTGTTAACAACACCTGATTTTTTAACTTTAGGCACTCCAAACTTTAGTTCACTTTAGGCACTGATTAGTTACAATTTGTTTAATTTTAGCACCTCAAAAAAAGTTTGATAATTCCATCATTATATAAACTTGAATGAATCTTCATTTGTCATTTCATACAATGATTTTACTGGCATATACGATACCAAATATTTACGTATTTTTTCGTATTTGCAACCTCTATATCACTAAGGGTTACCGGCTATTTTATACATTAATATACCTGCTTACTGCATTAATATATCCCTTAAGAAACTATTTGCCGGATGATGGATTGCTTGCCGGTATTGCTGAAAGTATTTCTGATTATCTGCTTCCTTTTTACCTGCATCTGTTCCTGTTTACACTTTTATTTGATATATTTCTCCTTCTGAACATATTTCTTAAAATAATACCGCCTCTGAAGAAAAGAACCACAGGTTTTAAGAAAACCGCTTTGTCTGTGCTGCTTCTGTCTTCAGCAGTTGTTGTGATTGCCGGCGCAATTAACTTCAACACTATCAGGATTTCTGAATACAGTATAAGTGTTCCGGGGAGATCATCAGATATCCGTCACCTTAAAATTGCTTTTGCCGCAGATTTTCATCTTGACGAAAGAACAAGCTTAAAGTTTGTTGAAAGCTTTGCAGAAAATATCTCTGAAATTAAGCCTGATCTTCTTTTGTTCGGTGGTGATATAGCTGAAGGAGAAGGCGATGATGAAAAAATGGTTCAATTTGAAAGCATTCTGCATGATATTAATCCCAAATATGGGTTTTTCACAGTTCTTGGAAATCATGAGTATTATTCGGGTCACGATGATGGTAATTTTTTCGCAAGGGCTGGTATTGAGGTATTGTACGATTCTGTGGCAATAGTTGATAATGCATTTAACCTGGCAGGAAGGCTTGATGCTCATTTCAGGGAAAGAAAATCAATTGACGAAATTTTAATCCAGGCTGATGATTCGCTTCCGATTATTCTTCTGGACCATCGTCCGAATGAAATTGATCAGGCAAGCCGAACTGCAACTGATGTACAGTTTTCAGGACATACGCATAATGGTCAGATGTTTCCTTTGAACCTGATACTTAATAACATGTATGAGCTTAGCTGGGGTTATAAAAAGATGGGCAACACTCATTTCTTTGTTACCAGCGGGATCCGTCTGTGGGGCTTTCCTGTACGAACAACAGGTAAATCTGAGATAATGGTTGTAAACATAGACTTCCTGTAAGAGAGATTTGTAATTTAAATTGGGCTACTTTTAAATATGTTAATTGATTTATCAAAATGGACAAGGAAAAAGCAATTGTAGGATTTATCGGGGCAGGCGGCATAGCACGCTCTCATGCTTATTCTCTAAACTCTCTTCGGTTTTTTTATAATGATGCTCCGGGTATTGAGCTGGAAGTTGTATGTTCGGCCACAGGCGAAAGCCGCGATAAATTTTCAGCGAAATATGGCTTCGCCAGATCAGCAGGTCTGGATGAATTTGTAGCAGATAAAAAGATAAACACTGTTTTTATTCTTGGTCCCAACAAGGTTCACTATGAACATCTCAGGGCAGTTATTGAAAATATGTCTTCTGTAAAGCGTATCTATATTGAAAAGCCTGTTTGTTCGAATTTTGATGAAGAAAAGGCAATTGCTGCTCTGGTAAAACAACATCCTGATATTAAGATACAGGTTGGTTTTCAGTTTCTTCTGTCTTCGACAATTATTGAGATGATAAGATTCTGGAAATCAGGAATATCAGGAAAGCCAGTTCACTTCGACCTGAAATATTTTCACAGCGATTACCTTGATAAAGGATATCGGGATAAACGTCAGTCGCGGCTCACTCCTGCACCTGACGGAGGAGCGATGGCAGACCTGGGATCACATTCCATCAGCCTGTTGATTGCATTGCTGGGGGTTAAGCTCAGGATAACATCGGCATTGCAGGCCGGACATTTTGAAGATGTAAGTGATGCATCTGATCTCTTCAGCCTGATATCATTGTACGATGAGACATCGGGAGCTGTGGGCACACTTTCCGCAAGCAGGGTCAGCTCAGGTACCGGCGACTACTTTTCTGCTGAAATCTATGCAGAAGAAGGCTCCCTGCGATATAATTCGGCAACTCCTGATTATTTCGAATTTTATACAAAGAAGTCCGGAATATGGAGCAGGCAGATATCCGGAAGCAATTACAGTCCATTTACCAGCTTCCCTTCGGGACATGTGCCTCCGGGTTGGCTAAGATCAATGATACACGCTCATTATCTGTTTCTTACAGGAAATGACAAATCATCTTTTATCCCTGATATTCATCATGGTTTAGCAGTACAAAGGCTGGTAACTCAAACAGCTGATCATTTGGGAGCATTCAGACAGTCTTTACAGTAAGCAATCCGTGCATTATCCGTGTCCTCCGAGCAACCCGTGGTTAAAAAAGGATTAGCATTCCTTATGAATGTGTATTACCATACTTTCAATTCGTTATTTCCCTGAGCGGCATTTGTAAAAGGACCTGCATGATTATTTTCAGCTGACCGGATGTTACCAGAATAATCATGATCAATCTTTAATGGGGTGCCATCAGGATTTTCAAATGCTGCTTTTGGTATTTTGGCCTTTCCGAGTAATTCTGTAGTTATCATCGTTACTTTTTGACCCTGGTAAAGCTGGTCGAAGGAAAGATTCAGCGTCAGATGATCACCCTCTTCCACGAGCCTGACATCCGGGTTGAATTCTGAAACCATTGACTTATTCTTTTCCATTTCAATCGGTTTGGCTCCGTTGTAATAGAGATTGTCGCTTATCCAAACGGGCAGCCTGGCTTTATTGTAATTTTCAAGTACAGGGTTGTTGTTTTTATTTCTTCCGACAAAAATGTTGTTGTAAAACCTGTCATCGCCTGAAAAGAGAGTTGTAAGCCCGGCCATATCAGTTGAATGTGGGAGGAAATAGGGAGTAAAACGATTCGGATCAGGCCACATTTGCACGGAACCTGTAATAAGGTTATGCACATATGCTCCTCCTTCAGATTGTGTTCTGATTGATACAGGTGACAGAAAAATATTATTGTCGACGATAAACGGTCCGTGGTTTACTTCAAGAAAGAGATCTTCCAGGTCATTGTTATAGAAAATGTTACCTGAGACACGTGTGCCCTGGGTCATCCAGTCGAGCCATATTCCCCTTCCGGTATCATGGATCCTGTTTTTTCGTATCGTAGCATCGATTGCTGCATGAAATTTAATGCCTCCGATCTCTGCACCGGTAAATTGTCTTTTTGCCCAGATATTGTAAATATGATTATTTTCAATTGTGCTGAATGCCGCTCCCATACTTCCGCACATTCCGGTTTGCTCGCAGTTGAAAATGGTATTGTTTCTGACAATATGCGATCCGACATGATCTTTGTTCCATCCATTCCTGATTACCCTGAAAGTAACTTCAATATAATGGATGTTTCCGTCATTATTTACATTAGCCCTGTCTTCAGACCATACGTTATGACCCGTTCCCCGTTCTTTTCCCAGGGTAATTCCGGAACATTTCGAATCGCTGATTATATTATTCTCAATTATCCATCCTTTATTCCAGTGGGTTGCAATCATTCCAACCTGTTCGGCGGTGGGAGCACCCCACTGAGTAGCAGCCTGGCTTATCCGGAAACCTCTTATGGTTATGAAATTGATTCCTGGTTTATCAGGATAAATGCAGGTTCTCCTTGCGCTGATTTCAACCAGCTCCTTATTTGGATTGAACTTATGAAAATTTGCCAGGATAATTGTGTTGTTTCCATCGTTGCTGCAGTACCATGTATACAATGAGCCTTCTTTATCTTTTATCGAGGTATCAGCCACAGGATTATATATCTTTTCAGGAGATTCCTTTTCGTAGAGCGATTTTCCGTTAAGAAATACTTCACCTGTGTGATGTACCCTTCCCATCCTGTTGAACCAGTCGCCGAAGATTGAGTCCTGGTATGGGTTATAATCGCCAAAAAATGAATTCGGGAGTACTAATTTCCAGACACCGTCTTTTTCCTTCTTCCAGCCTTTTGCAATTTCAGAGCCTTTAATTTCAACTTTCTCTCCGGGTGCTGCCCTGTACACGATCCTTTCCGTTTCGCTTGTTCCACCTCTCAGCGGATTAATCCATTCACGATAGGTACCGGTGTGTACAGTAATTGTATCGCCCGGGAAGGCGGCATTGACAGCTGCCATAATCGTCCTGAATGGCATTGCAGGAGTGCCCTCAGTTGTATCGTTTCCATTTACGGATACATGGTATTCCCTGGCTGATGTCATGGTTGTGATTGAAACTAACCAAATCAGGAAAAGAAGTCTTAACTTATTCATATTCAATCTATTAATAATTACAATTTAAACTCAGGAACATCAAACCATATAACTCTTATCATACAGTTTATTCCTTAGCGATTTCAGGTTATTCTCTGCGTCCCTTAAATTACCTTACCAGCCACAAAATATGTAATAACTGAAACAGAGGCTGATAACACCATCCCCCACACGAGATCAACCACTGTCACCAGAACAGGCCAGTCTTTAATGGTTGCAAGGTTTGTCAGATCATAAGTTGCATACGTAATAAGTCCGAATAGTGCACCATAAATAACCGCATGCATCCATGACTGCTTTTCCAGTGCCGGGGTTATCACAAAAATTATCAATCCACCTATAAAAAGCAGGTAGAAGATTATTGCAGCAAACCAGTTTATATCAGGCTTCATCAGAAAACCAATCTGTTCGCGGTAGAATTTTTTTGCTACCAGCACAAGCCATACCATGTCAATTACAAAAAAAACAGGTAACGCAATAAGAAAAAGTTTAATAAACATATTCCTATTATATTGATTTATATTGCATAAAGCTAGATAAAATTCCTTGCATCTGCCTATTTCATGTTTGAGATTTTTTGATCATGATTAATGTTTCGAACCGTTAAAATAAGTAATTTGACCAATTGATCTGATGTTTATGTTTAATCAGTTATTTTTGTGATAATTAAAAAGAACTTACAATGAAAAAAACCGCATTGATAACCGGATCATCGGGTGGGATTGGTTATGAACTGGCGAAAATTCATGCCGGGAATGGCGGTGATCTTGTTTTGGTGGCAAGAAGTAAAAATAAACTTGATGAGCTGAAGACCGAACTTGTTAAGAAGCATGGCATCTCTGTTCATACAATTGGAAAAGATCTGTCCATACCCGGCTCAGCAAAGGAAATTTATGATGAGGTGAATAAGATGAAAATATCTGTTGATTATTTAATAAACAATGCAGGTTTTGGTGATTTCGGATTATTTGAAAGCTGTGACTGGGAAAAGCAGGAACAAATGATAAATGTTAATGTTCTGGCTCTTACACACCTTACGAGGCTATTCCTGCCGTCTATGGTAAGCAGTGGTAGTGGCCGGATAATGAATCTTGCATCAACTGCTTCATTTCAGCCTGGTCCGACTATGTCGGTGTACTTCGCTTCAAAAGCATTTGTGTTAAGCTTTTCTGAAGCAATCAATAATGAAGTAGAAGATCGGGGAATAACTGTTACAGCACTTTGCCCTGGATCGACGGAAAGTGGTTTTCACCAGGCAACCCTGGGGGAGGGAAAGCTGGTAAAAAAACGTAAGATCCCATCATCGGAAGCTGTTGCAGAATACGGCTACAAAGCAATGATGAAGGGCAAGGCAGTGGCCATTTATGGATTGAAGAATGCGGTAATGGCTAATCTGGTAAGAATAGGGCCAAGATCGGTTGTTGTAAAAATGGCCCGTAAAATTCAGTCAGCAAAATATTGAAAAATAATCTTTATTGATATGCAGACTATATTAGGTGCTAACGGAACGATCGGATCACTTCTTGCAAAAGAATTGAGAACATATACCCAAAGTATACGGCTTGTGAGCCGGAATCCGAAGAAGGTAAATGATACTGATGAATTGTTTCCTGCTGATCTTCTTGAGCCAGGATCAGTAGAAAAAGCTGTCGCCGGCTCAGATGTTGTCTATCTGGTAGTAGGTCTGGATTATAATATAAAGGTCTGGCAGGAAAAATGGCCTGTGCTCATGAGATCGACTATTGAGGCCTGTGTAAGAAACAAGGCAAGGCTTGTCTTTTTTGACAATGTCTATATGTATGATATCAAGGCCATTCAACATATGACTGAAGATTCACCCATAAATCCTCCGGCCGGGAAAGGAATTGTGAGAAAACAGATTTCTCAGATGCTGATGGATGAAGTGAAGGAAGGAAGACTGGAGGCTCTTATTGCCAGGGCGGCGGATTTTTATGGTCCGGGTGCTGACAAAAGCTTAATGACTGAGATGGTAATCAAGAACCTCTCAAAAGGAAAGTCTGCAAGTTGGCCCGTCGATGCTGAAAAGAAGCACACCTTTACATTCGTTCCGGATGCTGCTAAAGCAACCGCTTTACTTGGAAATACCAGTGATGCATATAACCAGGTCTGGCATTTGCCTACTGATCGTAACGCCCTCACCGGTAGAGAATTTGTTAGTCTTTTTGCGGAATCTATGAGGAAAAAAAACAAGGTGTCGGTTATGCCGGTCTGGCTATTCAAAATTCTTGGGATTTTCATTCCGATATTGAAGGAAATGCCTGAAATGATGTATCAGTACGACAGGGATTATATTTTCGATTCATCGAAGTTTGAGAAAAAATTCAATTTCAAGCCAACAACCTACCGTGAGGGGATAAGACAAACCGTGGCTTAAAACTGCCCACTGGGCATTTTTTTTAACGCATAGCCCTGGTTAATGGATTTATTAACTACCTTTGCCGACGTTTTTTAATCAGGAATAATCCACGCCATTTCCGGCAGTTTTTATTTCACATTTATAATCTATATTTTATTTATGCAATTTGAATCATTGAACATAATTGAACCTATTCTCCGGTCATTAAAGGAAGAAGGCTACTCAAAACCAACACCAATACAGTCACAGGCTATACCCATAATTCTTAAAAAAACAGATCTGATCGGCTGTGCACAGACCGGAACAGGAAAAACAGCTGCATTTGCAGTACCAATTCTCCAGCTACTATACAATAACAAATCTTTTGACAGGAAGAAAAAAATAAGAAGTCTTATTGTAACACCAACCAGGGAACTGGCAATACAGATAGATGAGAGCTTCACGGCCTATGGAAGGCATACAGGATTAACATCAACAGTTGTTTTCGGCGGAGTAAATCAAAATCCTCAAACCAGCGCATTACGAAGCGGCATAGACATCCTTGTTGCCACACCGGGTAGATTGCTCGATCTGATGAACCAGGGATTTATATCATTGAACAGTGTCGAGATTTTTGTTCTTGATGAAGCTGACAGGATGCTCGATATGGGATTTATTCATGATGTTAAGAAAATAATCAGTGCACTCCCACAGAAGAGGCAGTCGCTTTTTTTCTCTGCAACAATGCCGCCGGAAATAGTAAAGCTGGCTGGTTCAATCGTCTATAAACCCGTAAAAGTTGAAGTTACTCCTTCAGCAACTACCGTCGATATCGTAAACCAGTTTGTATATTTTATTGATAAGGGAAATAAGAATTCACTTCTGATTGAATTGCTGAAAGACGAAAAGATAAAAACTGCACTTGTTTTTACACGTACTAAATTCGGAGCAGACAAAGTTGTTAAAGTACTGGAAAAGAAGAATATAAGAGCTGAAGCTATCCATGGGAACAAAGCTCAGAATGCCAGACAGCGTGCTTTATCAAATTTCAAATCGCAAACAACAAGAGTGCTTGTGGCAACCGATATTGCAGCAAGGGGAATTGATGTAGATGATCTCCAGTTTGTGATAAACTATGAGATTCCGAATATCTCCGAGACATATGTTCATCGTATTGGCAGAACAGGCAGGGCAGGAGCAAACGGAACTGCTATTTCATTCTGCGATGCTGAGGAAAAACCATACCTGAGAGATATTGAAAAGCTCATTACCAAGAAGATACAGGTAGTTGATGATCACCCCTTTCCATTGATTGATGATAATCCCGTAAAAGCCCCCAAACAACAAAGAGGACAACATAACCGTCCGGGGATGAATGCCCGGGTAAGCAATAGCTCCGCCAATCGGAGCTGGAGGAGGAATTAGGTAAATAGAAAATCTTGCTGCTTTCAGGGGATTGAGGCGAAATTGTGTGAGTTCATGAAGACAGTTCTTCTGAACAATCTCCTTAAACGAGTTGTTGGATTTTAAACACCAGTCCTTTGATCATGGAAAATTCAATTACATCCACTCTGCGCCGCAACAACCTTGATAAATCATCATCCCCATATCTTCTACAGCATACAGGTAATCCGATATGGTGGCAGGAATGGAGCGAGCATCTGATCAGGTATGCTAAAGAGGTCAATAAACCTCTTTTTGTTTCTGTAGGCTATGCAACGTGTCACTGGTGTCATGTTATGGCTGCTGAAGCCTTTTCTGACAAGGATACGGCTGATTATCTGAATGAGAATTTCATAAGTATAAAGATCGACCGCGAACAACGTCCCGATATCGATCAGTTTATGATGGATTTTATAAACAAGCAGGACGGACGCGGCGGATGGCCTTTGAATGTATTCCTTACACCTTCTCTGCACCCTGTTTTTGCACTTACATATGCTCCGGCAGGCGGGCATGATTCAAGGTACTCATTTCTTTCCGTAACAAAACAGGTATTTGAATATTTCGAGAAAAACAGTGATAAGATTCAGCCTTTTACTCCCGGTGAAAACCGTCCTCCGGCAGCCGATGAGCATTCAATTATAAAAATACTTTCACAATATTATGACCCGCATAATGGGGGATTTGGAATCAACCAGAAATTTCCTTCACACACTACATTATTATACCTCCTGTATCAACTGACCGTTGGTGAAAGTCCGACAATAGAAAACATTTGCACAAGAACCCTTGATGTAATGAGCCTGAGAGGACTTCATGATCACCTTCAGGGGGGTATATTCAGGTATTGTACTGATAATGAGTGGACTATTCCTCATTTTGAGAAAATGCTTTATGACCAGGCAATGGCATTGTGGGTTTATTCCCTGGCTTACAAGATTATTGGCAAACAGCAGTATAAAAGGATGGCTGAAGGGATTTTACGCTGTCTTGCTGAAACTTTTGAATCAGATGGCTTATACATCTCGGCACATGATGCTGATACCGATCATGAAGAAGGATTGACATACCTGTGGAGTTATCATGAGTTGAGTGAAGTTCTTACACCTGAAGAATTCATAAGATTCACCGGTACATATTACATTACTGAGACAGGCAATTTTGAGGGAATGAATCATCTTATCAGGAAGAACAGCATACAGCTTGATGATGTGGAAGGAAAGCTGCTTGTTCTTCGCAAATCGAGAAAGCAACCTTCAAGTGATGATAAAATTTTATCAGGCGTCAATGCGCTTGTTGCGATCGGATTTATTCAGGCGGGACGATTGCTTGACAATGCTTCACTTGAAGAAAAAGCTGCGAGGCTTGTACATAATATTATCAGTAAGTTCCGGGACGGCAATTCTCTTGGTCACTCATTATATAAAGGTACGATTCAAAAACAGGGATTTCTGTTCGATGCAGCAGCCCTTCTGACTGCAATCAGCATGCTCAGCGAAAAAGATGCAACATGGATCAGCCTGAAGGATGAAGTTGAAAAACTGGTTGAGTCGTTTAAAGAAGGCGAAAGCTGGACAGAATCGAAAGCTGAAGATTTTACAACTGTCTATGCATCGTGGTTTGATCATCCCATACCCTCCAGCGTAAGTCTTGCTTTGATGGGATTGGCCAGATCATCACTGGTTTCAGGGAAAGATCTCCCGTTAATTAAATACCAGCAGCCCTTCCAGTGTGATTTTTACAATACTACTGCAATGATCCACAATGGATTATTTCATGTTTATACAACACTAAAATATATTGACTGGAGCCTCCTCCCTGCAAATTCAATCCAGATCCGTGGTAAACATGAACAGGATTGCTTTATGGGAGTGTGCAGACCTCTGAGTTTATAGTTTTAAATGACCGAAACTCACCCTATACTACTTTTCGACGGTGTCTGCAACTTATGCAACGGACTTGTAAAATTCATAATCAAAAGAGATCAAAGGGCCAGTATCAGATTTGCTCCATTACAGTCTGACGCAGGAAAATCGTTGCTTACGAAATTCGGGTTGTCTCCTGATGAAATCGATTCAGTTGTATATATATATGGCGGGCAGGTTTTTCTCAGATCTTCTGCAGTTCTTCGACTATTGAAAGATCTGGGTGGAGGATGGAAGCTCTTTTATGTTTTCATTATTATTCCGCCTATCGTACGGGATCTGTTCTATAACATAATAGCCAGTACAAGGTACAGGATCTTTGGAAGATCCGAATCATGTATGGTTCCCACAAAGGAAATTGAAGGAAGATTCTTATCATAAAAGAATTTTAACCACAATCGCAAAGTTTGTAAATTATACCGAATTTGGAGGGTTGTGGGTTGAAATCCGCTTTGCGGTAAATTGGTTTTTTTTTCGTATTTTGCATCTGTGAGTTCCTAACCGCTAAGAAAATTCAACAATTATGAAAAGAATCTTAACTGCAATCCTTGCAATACTTATAACAGCAAGCTTTTCCGCTCAGAACCCTGACTCCAAAGCCCGTCTGAATCAGCTGAAGAAAGAAGTCAGTTCAAATCTGACACAAAACCTTCTTCCGTACTGGTCAAAAAACATGGTGGACAATGTAAACGGTGGTTTCTACGGCCGTATTGACGTGAATGATAAGGTTTATCCGAATGAGGACAAGGGAGGGATACTGAATGCCAGGATACTGTGGACTTATTCATCTGCTTACCGGGTTCTTAAAGATACTGCATATCTGAGATTGGCTACCCGGGCAAAAGACTATATCATGAATCATTTCATTGATAAACAATATGGAGGGGCATACAGGAGCGTAACGGCAAAGGGCGAGCCTTCAGATACCAGGAAGCAAACCTATACTCAGGCTTTTTTCATCTATGGTCTGGCTGAATATAACCGTGCTACCGGTGACAAGGAAGCATTGGATGCAGCTAAAAGTATTTTTGAACTATTTGAAAAACATGCTCTGGATAAGGAATACAATGGTTATTATGAGGTTTTTACACGTGACTGGCAGCGAAGTCGTGATTTCCTGATAGGGGAGAGTTCTTTAAAGGATGAAAAAACGATGAATACCTCGCTTCACTTGATGGAAGCGTATGCAAACCTTTACCGTGTATGGCCGGATAAAAGAATGGCCGGACGCCTGAAAAACATAGTAGAATTATTTCTTGATAAAATAATTGACAAGGAAACATATCATTTAATTAATTTTCTGGACAGGAACTGGCACAGGACATCCATGGTAGATTCCTACGGTCACGACATTGAGGCTTCATGGTTGCTATATGAGGCTGCACATCTGCTTGGTGACCCTTATCTTATTGCCAGGGTAAAAGAGACAAGCATCAGGATGGCCGAGACTGTTGAAGAAGCAATTCAACCCGATGGAAGCCTCTTGTATGAGAAAGACCTGGCTACAGGACACACTGCAACTGACCGAAGCTGGTGGGCAAATGTTGAGACGATTGTCGGATACCTGAATGCGTATGAATTATCGGGAAATGAAAAGTTCCTTGATTATTCAATTAATTGCTGGAACTATACCAGGGATCATATGGTGGATAATGAAGATGGCGGATGGTACCCGACAGTTTCTGAGAAGGGAGTGGTTGGCAAGGGTGATAAAGGAGGATTCTGGATTTGTCCGTACCATAATGGAAGAATGTGCCTTGAGGTAATTGAGCGGGTTGCGGCACATTAAATAAAAAACGTAAAGACATATCATATATTGAGATGTCTTTACGTCTTTTGTGTTGAACTTACGACGCCAGGCATATATCCTGATTCAATTAAAGATACTTCCTGTCTTCTTCCGGTACCTCAAAATAATCAACATATTTCTGGGCATCATCTCCTTTTTTCTCTATATCAGAGCCGCTGATCTTGTAAGTGCACTTTTCCCCTGCAATGTCTGAGAAGTAAATATCAAACTCTTTGCCTGTTTCATCAATCATAATAATCCTTACCAGGTGATTGTACCTGGCACTGTTTAATTGAGAATGACAGATAGGGCAGGTATAAATATATTCTGCCCCCTCATCAATGGTAAAAGCAGGATGTGTAGTCTTTGTATAGTTTCCGATCTCAGGATCGAGAAAGACAAGTCCTCTTTTTGAACTATTCATTTTTGAGGCAGCAAGGACTATGGAGGTTTTAACTTTAAGGTATCCTCTGCAAATTTTACACACATATTCTACAGCCATGATTTCACCTCCTGTTTGGTTTAAAATATGGATACAAACTTGTTTTACAAGATACAAAATATATCAATGCAAATCAATCTTAAAATTCTTTTTTGGATATTAAACTCAGGTCAGAATTTAAAACCGAATTTCACCTCAAGCCTGTTTAATGTATTATTATATGTTACATCCCCCATGTTGTATTCTTTTCTGCTATAGCTGGTGTGTACATATCTGTAACCAAAACTCAGGTAAGTTTCATAATCTGCTTTCGCCCATGAAATACCAGTACCGAAAGTAAATGAAGCTCCACCTCTGTATCTTTCCGGACTATTGTATTGAAAATAATCAGTAGTTATTTCACTGCCGCCGCCCAGAGGAAGGACAGCACCTCCACGTCCAAACACAAACGGGCTTGATTTATGATTATTAATGATGTGCTTATATTCAACAAATATTGGAGTAAATGGCCTTCCTATAAATTCAACTCCGGATCCTATGCTGGTGATGTGTTTTGTGTTACTGGTTATCCCGGCGAGCAGGTTAAAGCTGAACGGAGCAAGATATTTTGCATTCTGTGAACCAATAAGAACACCACTTTCAAGGGAAAAAGTGAATCCGGTTGTTTTCCTGCCATCAAAATTTGGGATCTCTTTTGTGAATTTTTCTACCTCCTGTAATGGAAAGATTAAAATACTTCCGTCTGAGGTTTGCATTCTATAGTGATCAGAGTTTACTTCAATCAGTTTCCCGAAGATCATACTTCCGTTTTTAAGTAGTAGTACATCTTTGGATCTTTGGGCATTTATTTGTAATGCGCTTATTATCAGAAGGATAATAATAAAAATTTGTTTTTTCATATAGAAAGGTTTAAGGTTGGATAGTTTTAGCATGATTTTTGCATTTGTTAAAGGAACCTAAATCAAACCTGATGAAAGCAAAAATCATTCCAATAATTACCCTGGTTTTTTTGTTAGTACTGTTAAATACCTCTTGCGAAGATTCCACTTACAAGGAATATAAGGCGAATGCTCCTGTTTATATTACATATGCTGAATTGAGAGAATCTGTTAATGAAGCAGAAAATATTGATCTCGAAAATCCAGGTAAAATTTATTTCAAAGATGGTTATATATTTATCATTGAAGAATTAAAAGGGTTGCATGTTTTTGATAACAGTAATCCTGCTGCGCCTGAAAAGAAAGTATTTGTCAATATACCCGGAATTATTGATATGGCTATTTCAGGGAACACTATGTTTGTTGATAGTTATGTAGACCTGGTAATTCTTGATGTCCGGGATATTGAAAATATTACTGAAATCGGCAGGGTTAAAGATATTATGAACTACACTGTTCCGCAAACCGGGAATACATTACCAATTGGTCAGGTTGATATTGAAAAAGGCGTTGTTGTCGGCTGGGAGGTTAGAACAATCAAAGAGAGGATAGAAAATCCAGTAGTTTATCCTTTTTATTCAACAAAGGAATTAAGAGATGGTGCATTTTTTAATTCAGCAGGCGGGGGAGTCAGTGGAAGTGGAATAGGTGTCGGTGGATCAATGGCAAGGTTTGGAATAAAAGAGGATATTTTATATCTGCTCGATGGAAATAATCTGGAGGTGTTGGATATAAAAGTCAAGTCAAGCCCGGGTAAATTGTTTGAAATCAATCCGGGGTGGGGAATTGAAACAATGTTCCTTACAGAAAACAATATGTTTCTTGGAACAACTACCGGTATGATTATTTACGATATCACTAATCCCGGAAACCCGGTTAGAAAATCGACATATAGTCATATGCGCAGTTGCGATCCTGTTGTAGTTGATGATACACTCGCTTATATAACACTCAGGTCAGGTACCGATTGCGGTGGTTCTGTTAATTGCCTCGATGTTGTCAGTATAAAGAATCTCTCACAGCCTGAAATAATTAGATCATATCCAATGACCAATCCATACGGCCTTGGTAAAGATGGCGATCTGCTTTTTGTATGCGACGGAACAGCCGGGTTAAAAGTTTATGATGCTGCTGATCCTAAATTCATCTCAAACCATCTTGTATTTTCTTATCCTGATATTAAAGCGTACGACGTTATACCGCTTGGTGATGTTTTGGTTATGGTTGGAGATGATGGATTGTACCAGTATGATTATTCCAATATTCAGAACATAAGTCTTTTAAGCAAGATTGAAGTAAAAAAAGAGTAGGAATTTGTAAACTATCACTTGCTTTTCTGTCCCCAAAAATATACAGAAGGTTTCAACTCTTCAACCTGACCAATAAGTTTTAATCTATTGGTTTAATCCCTTCCGGCCTTCTTTATTTTCATTCTAAATTAGCAACAAAGACATTTGTAGGTTTTTTTTCAAAAGTATTGTTATTAATTTAACAGCACTTTTTAAGAGCCTCATTTTATATATGAATTACTAATTAATTTAAACCAATTTGATATGTACCAAGTAGGAAATCTGGTTAAAGAATTGTCCGATAAACATGGGCGCCGCAGGGATAGCCTGATGCCAATTTTGCAGGGAATAGTTGAAAGACATAACTATCTGACTGATGAGGCTATGGTTGAAGTTGCTAAAGAGCTCGATATTTCAGCTGCCGACGTTTATGGCACAGCCTCGTTTTATACTTTTCTCGATACAAGCGTAAGAGGTAAGTATGTTATAAGAGTCTGTAAGACAATCACATGCTCAATGAAAGGTAAAATTGATATTATTCAGGCTATCGAGGATATGCTTAAAATCAAAGTAGGTGAAACTACTGCTGATAAACTTTTCAGCCTGATAGAAACAAATTGTATCGGCTGGTGCCATAAAGCCCCTGCGATTCTTATAAATGAGATCCCATACACAGATCTTACACCCGAAAAAGTTGTTGCGATAATAAAAGATTACATGCAGAAATAATTATATCAGGTTAAATCATGAAAAATACAGGTTTAAATAAAGTTGACCTGATCTTTGAAAAGGTCGACGCCCGCGAAGTACTTTCAAAAGCATTCAAGATGTCTGAAGACGAGATAATCCAGCAGATGCTCGATTCAGGATTAAAAGGACGCGGAGGTGCAGGATTTCCCACAGGTCTGAAATGGAAATACACAGCTGCAGAGAAGAGCCCCGATAAATATATAGTATGCAATGCTGATGAAGGTGAACCGGGAACATTCAAGGATCGTGAGATACTCGATAAAGTTTCTTATAAGGTTTACGGAGGTATGGCTATTGCCGGCAAGGCAATCAAAGCACGAACTGGTATAGTTTACCTGAGAGGTGAGTACAGGTTTCTTCTTCCTCAGCTGATGAGAGAACTCGAATTATTCCATAAAATGATAGATGAAATAGGCTATGATTTCAGGATCAGGTATTGTCTTGGAAGCGGTGCTTATATCTGCGGTGAGGAAAGCGCCCTTTTTGAATCTATAGAAGGTCAGAGGGGAGAACCCCGCAATAAACCGCCTTACCCTACCTCATCGGGTGTTTATGGCAAGCCTACTTCTATTAACAATGTGGAAACACTTGTTACAACAATGATGATCATCAAGCATGGTGCAGCCAAATTTGCTGAATGGGGAACCAAGGATTCACGAGGTTCAAAAGTATTTTCGGTGTCAGGTGATACGCCAACACCGGGTATATTCGAGCTTGAGCTTGGTATGACGGTACAGCATTTTGTCAATGAATTCGGAGACGGTGATACGAAAGCCGTGCAGGTTGGAGGCGCTTCAGGTTTCTGTGTTCCGAGAAAGAAATTTCATGATACAATAATTGGTTTCGAAGGGGTTCCTACCGGCGGTTCCATGAAACTCTTCAATAGTTCACGGTCAATGTACAACGTACTTCATAATTACCTCGATTTCTTTGCTGAAGAGTCATGCGGACAATGCACACCCTGCCGCGTAGGCTGTCAGCAATTGCTCAAAGGAGTTGAAAATGTAAAGAAGGGACAGGCCAAATCAATATACCTCAATGAACTGGTAAAGCTTGCCGATACTATGAAAATATCATCCAAATGCGGTCTTGGCCAGTCGGTTGGAAATGCCTTCCGGACTATTGTTGAGAACTTCAGGGAAGAAATCATCTATTAATTAATTGTTGAAAATCAGATAGTTATGATAAATCTTACAATAAACGACAAAAAAGTTTCAGTGCCTGCAGGAACAACTGTTCTTGAAGCTGCAAAAAAGCTGAATTTTAATATACCAACCTTATGTAACCATTCCGATCTCTGCGTTGCCGGCAATTGCCGTGTATGCGTTGTTGAGCAGACAGGAGCCAGGACACTCGTCGCATCATGCGCAACTCCTGTTTCTGAAGGCATGGACATCCATACAAACACACTTAAAGTCAGGAATGCACGCAAGCACATTGTTGAGCTTCTGCTTTCGGAACACAGAGCTGATTGTACAAAATGCTACAAGAATCAGAATTGTGAGCTCCAGACCCTGGCTAACGAATTTGCATTCGGAGACCATGTTTTTCTTGATCTGACAAAGGAAAAAGAATATGTGATTGACAGATCATCTGCATCATTCATTAAAGACGACAGCAAGTGTATCCGCTGCCAGCGTTGTGTCAGAACATGCGCCGAACTGCAGCATGTATCGGCGATTGCAGTTTCGGGAAAGGGCGCCCACCAGAAGATATCTTCATTCCACGACATGCCAATGAGCCACGTAGTCTGTACAAATTGCGGACAGTGTGTGATCCGTTGCCCGACCGGAGCTCTCGTTGAAAAGACCTATATTGATCAGGTCTGGGAAGCTATATATGATCCAGATAAGCATGTTGTCGTACAGACAGCACCTGCAGTGCGGGTTGCTCTTGGCGAAGATCTTGGTTACGATCCGGGTGAAAGGGTTACCGGTAAGATGGTAAATGCACTTAAACAATTAGGCTTTGATTCTGTTCTCGATACTGATTTCAGCGCTGACCTTACAATAATGGAAGAGGGTACCGAGCTTCTGGTACGGCTAAAAAAAGCTTTAGTCGACGGTGATAAAAAAACTTCACTGCCTATGTTCACTTCATGCTCACCGGGCTGGATAAAGTTCATTGAACACAAATACCCCGAGTTCCTGCCAAATCTTTCTACGTGCAAATCACCACAGCAGATGTTCGGAGCTTTGGCAAAGACATTCTATGCCAAAAAACGCAACATTGATCCGTCTAAAATTGTATCTGTTTCTATAATGCCTTGTACCGCTAAAAAATACGAAGCTGACAGGCCTGAAATGCGTGCAAGCGGATTCAAGGATGTTGATTTTGTTCTTACCACACGTGAACTGGCTGTAATGATTAAACAGGCCGGTCTTGATTTCAGGAACCTTGAAGAATCCCACTATGATTCAATTATGGGTGATTCTACCGGTGCTGCTGTTATTTTCGGTACAACGGGAGGTGTTATGGAAGCTGCATTACGTACAGCATATGAAATAGTTACAGGACGTGAAGTTCCTTTTGGAAATTTGAAAATTACTCCAGTAAGAGGTATGGATGGTGTTAGGGAAGCTTCAATAAAAATTGAAGGATGTGTCGAAGCATGGAAATTCCTTGAGGGAGCTGAACTGAAAGTGGCTATTGCACATGGTCTCGTTAATGCGAACAAGGTAATGAAGAGCGTGAGGGATGGCAAGGCTTCTTATCATTTCATTGAAATAATGGCTTGTCCGGGAGGATGTATCGGTGGCGGTGGTCAACCTATTCCAACCAGCCTTCAGATAAGAACAAAACGTATGGAAGCAATTTATTCCGAAGATGAACAGATGGTTCTTCGTAAATCACATGAGAATCCCGATGTTATTGCTATATATAAGGAGTTCCTCGATCAGCCTAATGGACATCTGTCACATAAGCTTCTTCATACTCATTATGTTGAAAGGGATAATTACTAGATATCCAGACTTAACCTTAAACCAGGAAGCCGGCATAATTTTAGCCGGCTTTTTTTATTTCAGAACTTATTTCAGTTTTTTCAGCAGCCAGGCCATATTTTCACCCAGCACCCTCATAGTCCTTAAACCTTCTTCATCTTTCAGAACATCACCCTTATCTTTTCCGACAGCTATGTTCCAGTATGATGAACCGGGTACAATCATCTCATTAATCAGGAAAAAATGATTGAGACTGTCGAAAGCATGAATTGAACCTGCCCTTCTCATCACAACGACTGCAGCACCGACCTTTCTTCTTAATGGATTTCCGGCACTTCTCAGAGCATAGCCTGCAACATCAATAAGGGCTTTTGCTTCAGTTGACAGATCTGAAAAGTAAGTTGGTGTGCCGATAATTATTGCATCGGCTTTAATCATCCGGGAAATGCATTCGTTTATAACTTCATTATCCTGATGACATTTCCCGTCTTCTTTTTTGCGGCACTTCATGCAGGCTGTACAACCACTGACTTTCTTCCCGCCAAGCTGAAAGAATTCTGTTTTTATACCTTCTTTTTCGAGAGCTTTGAAAACCTCCCTGATGATTAGTTCAGTGTTACCGTTTTTGCGAGGACTGCAATTTATTCCAAGTACTTTCATGAGTATATTTATTTTCAGCCTATAATATTCAGAATCTCCTGTATGTTGATATCCTTCAATGGATTATTACTTGATATGAATGTTTGGGCAAGTTTTGATTTCTTTTCCTGCAACCTTGTTATTTTTTCTTCAATGGTTTTACTGGTAATATATCTGTAAACAAATACACTTTTATCCTGACCAATCCTGTGTGCACGGTTCAGTGCCTGCATTTCTGAGGCAGGATTCCACCAGGGATCAAGAATAAATACATAGTCTGCAGCTGTTAAGTTGAGTCCAACGCCGCCTGCCTTTAATGAGATCAGGAATATTTTATTTTCCGGATCATTCTGAAAGCTGTTCACAATTTTTTCCCTGTTATTGCTTGCCCCGGTAAGAAAGGCAAATCTTATTCTCTTCTTTCTCAGTTCCGTTGCATAGAGATCCAGATGCTTTACAAATGAGGAGAAAACAAGTATCTTATGGCCTTCTGAGATGACGCTTTCCATATCCTGCAGCACAGTCTCAAACTTCCCCGATCCTGAAACATATTCATCATATGCCATTGAAGGATGATTTGAAATCAGCCTGAGCTTCATCAGTCCCTGCAAAACGATTATCGATGATTTCTCGGAACCTTTAGAATCTATACTTTTTATTATGCTGCTCCGCACAAATGATTTTTCCTCATCATACAGTTTTTCCTGTTCATCAGTCATATCGCAAAAAACGGTTTGCTCGGAAATAGGAGGAAGATCGCCAGCCACCATTTCTTTGGTGCGCCGGAGGATAAAAGGCTGTATGATCTTTCTCAGCTTAACTTCTTTTTCATCATCCCCCGAGGCTTCTATTGGCTTTGCGAATTCCCGGCGGAAGAAAGAAAGGTCTCCGAGAAGACCGGGGTTAACGAAATTAAGCTGCGTCCACAGATCAGTGAGGGAATTTTCTACAGGTGTTCCTGTAAGGACCAGCTTATATTTTGATTTTAGTCTTGTTACTGTTTTGTATAACATTGAAGCCGGATTCTTTATAACCTGGCTTTCATCTAGAATTATATAGTGAAAAGGGAAATGTTTTATAACCTCAATGTCCTGTCTTACAGTATGATAACTTGAAAGTATAATGTCGAAATTTTGAAAATAGGATGTCGATTTTTTCCTCTGATTTCCTTTATGGCTGCATACTTTCAATTGAGGGACAAATCTTTTTATTTCATTTTCCCAGTTATATATAAGTGATGCAGGTACTATTATAAGTGAGGTGAGTTTTGGTTCTGTTCCGCCGAACAAAGTTATTTCGGGTTGAAGTTCAACCATGGGTTCAGGAATGATATTCTCACGATTGTGCTGAAGGAGTGCGAGAGTCTGAATTGTTTTTCCTAGTCCCATATCATCAGCAAGGCATCCGCCGAGTTCTGCGGTTTGCAGGAAATGCAGCCAGTTGAGACCTTCAGCCTGATATTGTCTCATTGTACAGTCCAGACCTGCAGGTTTGTCAATTCCGGGGATCTTATCAATTTCAAGAAGCTTTCCGAGTTTCTCAATCCCCATCCTTCCATCTTCCAATGTGTCGAGCAATGAAAAATGCTGTTTATGGATACAAAGAGAATCATCAGTGCTTTTTCCGAATTCAAATATGTTCTTATAACGTGAAAACCAGGTTTCGGGCAGTATTGCTACCGATCCGTCAGGTAATACATATTCTCTTATTCCCGCAAGTATGTTTTTTCTGAAGTTATTAAATGGAATTTCCCATTTCGCAATCTTTACCACAGCCTTGAGATCAAACCAGTCGTTTATAAGTTTGCTGCTTATCTCAATATTTACCGGCCTCAGATTGTAGTTCTGGTTCAGTCGGGATTTAAATACAAACCCTGCCCGTGCGAATTCATTATAGTTGTGGTTTATAATTTCAATCATTGAATAGAGTTCATCCTTTTTTTTATTTTCGTTTGAAAGCGGAAGGAAGCTAATATCATCATCTGAAAAGAACCCAAGCTCCCCAAGAGAATTCAGACACTGTTTTTCCCATTCAAAATCGCGGTGATATTTTCTGAAAATAAAATTACCCCTGTTTTTGTCAAGAATAGTAAAGGTATACTGTTGTTCACTTGCAAAGATCATATTACCCTCATAACTGAATTTCAGAATGAGAACAGGATGTCCTTTCAAACCTATCTCAATCTCAAGGATGACTTCTTTAACCGGATTGAACCACTCAATTTCAAAGCCATGATTTTCAACTTTGAAATTATTAACTGCATTAAGAACGAAAGTTTCAAAATACTTTGCCTCAGTTTTTTTCGGGATTATGATACTATCCTTAGACAGGAAAGGCTTGATCTTTGATCCGTCCACATCTGAGACAAACATTACTCTGTAATCCTCCCTTATAAGGCAGGGTGACATACAAATTATGTCTACCGAGCTGTTTTTCAGATCAATATATTTTCCTCCGGCTTCAAGGCTCAGAGTGTATGTTGTCTGTTCCAATTCTCTATTAAATATAAAAACAGGAGAGGCGCTCTCAGTATTCAGCAATAATTTATCTTCTGAATGAAGAGTTTCGGATTTGGTTTTACTGTAATAAACCGGAATACTCTCCTCGCGTGAAATTATAAGGGATTTATATAGTTTCCGTTCAATGTAGGGACGAATGAAATTATCAATCTTCTCTGCCGTTACTACTTCAAGAAATTCCTTTACACTTTTATCCTTTGAAAATAATTTAAAAAGATTTCTGTCGGAATAGTCATTAATAATTTTTACAACCTCTCTCTCTTCAGCCGTAAGGGTGCTTAGAGTATCGGCGTTGGGAAAAGGGGAAAGGCATTCTGATAATTTGAAATATCTCCTTTTTGATTCATTGATTATGATGTATGGCACCAGGATCAGTCCCCACAATCTGTGAGGAGTGAGTATGAGCGTGAAAAGCCTTATTTTTTTTTCTGATCCCGTTTCCAAAACGATTGAATTTAATTATCCTGCAATGATGGGCATTGTCGGCCAATTATCAAAGCATTTTCTTATTAGATTTGTCATATCGGATATTTTTTATCTCTGATCCTCCTTGAGAAAGATTATACATATTGACATGGATGCATTCTTTGCATCCGTTGAACAGCTCGACAACCCGGAGCTCAGGGGTAAACCTGTGGCAGTTGGCGGAAGCGGGGACAGGAGCGTGGTTGCAGCAGCAAGCTACGAAGCAAGGAAATTCGGCGTCAGGTCTGCAATGCCTTCTGTCATAGCCAAAAGGCTTTGTCCGGACCTTATCTTTGTAAAGCATAATTTTGAAAGATATAATGAAGTGTCTTCCATAGTTTTTTCAATATTTAAGGAATATACCGATATAATAGAACCTCTTTCTATCGATGAAGCGTTTCTGGATGTCACGGACGATAAGCAAAAAATTGGATCGGCAACTGAAATCGCCAAAAGAATACGTTGTGAAATAAAGAAAAGAACAGGACTGACAGCTTCTGCAGGCATATCATCGAATAAATTCCTTGCCAAAATTGCTTCGGATATAAAAAAGCCTGACGGATTATTCCTGATTCATCCCGATAATGCTGAAAAGTTCATTGAAGAGCTCCCGGTAGAAAGGTTTTTTGGCATTGGCAAGGTAACAGCGGAAAAGATGCATAAGCTTGGTATTCATTATGGTTCCGACCTGAAAAAATGGGATATGGCAGATCTCATCAGGAATTTCGGTAAAGCAGGCGTCTTTTTTTATGAGATCGCCAGGGGTATTGATGATCGTCCCGTTGAGCCTGACCAGGAAAGGAAGTCAATCGGCACTGAACTGACATATGAGAAAGATCTGATAACACGCTTCGAAATTATTGCCGAGCTGTACAAGCTCGAGAAAGAGCTTATGGAAAGACTTGAACAATCGGAAACTACGGGAAGAACAATTACCTTAAAGATCAAGTTTTCTGACTTTCGTCAGTTCACGAGGAGTAAGACGCTCCAATACTTTATACGCGATTTTAATACTCTGCACAGGGAAGTTACTATATTAAGAAAGACTCTTTCCCTGGAAGGATCGAAAATCAGGCTTTTAGGTGTAAGCGTTTCAAATCTCGAGTCAGATGATGATGACGACCGGCAATTGCATCTTTTTGAAGGGCAGGATGACAAATGAATTATGACCTTAACTGATAACCTTTCTTCTGAGTGTCCGTCAGAACTTCATTCATTGAACCTGTCCTGTAGCCTTTAAGATCAATAGTAACATAATTGAATCCGGACTTTTCGCAGATATCTGTAAGCTTATCCTTCAGGAGCCACGCTTTATCCATTTCTGAAGAAATAAATTCAAACCGGGCCATATTCTCATGACTTCTGATCCTGAACTGGCTGAAACCAAGGTTTCTGGTTTCAAATTCTGCTGTTGCAAGCCTGTCGAGTTTTACTTTTGTTATCTTTTCACCATATGGGAATCGTGATGCCAGACAGGCATATGATTGCTTGGAAGCTGTCGGAAGATTCAGCTTCTCAGAATGATGTCTTATATCATTCTTTGAGAATCCCGATTCTGCCAGTGGTGAAATAACACCCTTTTCCTGTTTGGCTTTCATTCCCGGACGAAAATCCCTCAGGTCATCAGCATTACTTCCGTCAAAAACTGCATCATAACCTTCCTCTGAAGCAATGTATTTAATTTTTCCGAACAGTTCGCTTTTGCAATAGTAACATCTGTCCGGTGGATTGTCTGCATATCCCGGAATATCGATCTCTTCTGAAACGATTATTTTATGTTTTACCCCGAGCAATGTTGCCAGCGATTTTGCTTCCTCGAGTTCATAAAAAGGATAGGTGCTTGAGGTGGCAGTGATAAGCAGAAGTTTGTCACCATAGACATCGCGTGCAACACGTGCAAGGAATGTACTATCGACTCCTCCTGAAAAGGCAATTACGGCACTTTTATGTTTTTCAAGCAGCTCATTGAGCGCTTTCAATTTATCTTCCATATTTTTAATTATTATTCGACAAAAATATTATTATCCATTTTAGAATCAAATTATGCCAGGGAAAAAATGATCGGATCAGGTCAGATCAACACCTCTTAACCTGAGCGAATTGGTTATTACTGACACCGAACTGAAGCTCATTGCCAGTGCAGCAATCATCGGTGACAGCAGGATTCCGAAAAACGGATACAATACTCCGGCGGCGATAGGGATACCCAACACATTATATGCAAGTGCAAAAAACAGATTTTCTTTAATATTGCGCATTACTTTATGGCTCAGCAGCTTTGTTTTTGCAATTCCCTTGAGATCACCTTTTACAAGTGTTATTCCGGCACTCTCTATCGCCACGTCTGTTCCTGTTCCCATTGCTATACCAATATCAGCCTGAGCCAGAGCAGGTGCATCGTTAATGCCATCACCTGCCATTGCAACCTTTTTACCTTCAGCCTGAAGCCTCTTTATTTCATTCAGCTTATCGCCGGGAAGCATCTGAGCTTTAAACCCATCGAGATTCAATTCATCACTGACAGACTTTGCAGTCTCAGGATTATCTCCTGTTAACATTATAACTTTCACTCCTTCTTTTTGAAGGTCATGGATAGCTTCCTTGCTCGACTCCTTTATCCTGTCTGAAATAACAACATATCCTATTGCTTTATTGCCTTCGGAAATATAGGAAACGGTTTTGCCTGCTCTTTGTTCCTTTTCAACCTGTTTCCTTGTGTCGTGCGAAATAACAGCATTTATATCTTCCATCAGCCTGATATTCCCCAGTGCGAGCCTCTGACCATTAAGTTTTCCTATTACGCCTTTCCCTGTAATTGACTCAAAATCAGATAATAATGAAGGAAGAATATTCCGGTCTGTTGCATACCTCATGGTTGCCTGTGCAAGTGGATGCTCACTGTTGGTGTTGAGAGAAATGACCTTTTTCAGAATATCCTCATCAGATAACTCTTTTGAGGTACTTACTATTTTTTCAACTGATGGTTTACCAACTGTGAGTGTTCCTGTCTTGTCGATTATAACCACATCAATAGTATTCATTTTTTCTAGTGATTCAGCGTCCTTTATGAGTATTCCCGACTGGGCTCCTTTCCCGACACCAACCATAACAGACATGGGTGTAGCCAGTCCCAGTGCACACGGGCACGCAATTATCAGCACTGCAATGGCATTCACAAGCGCATAAACATATGGATTCTCGTTGCTGTATAGTGCCCAGATGATGAATGTAATAATGGAAATAGCTACAACTATTGGCACAAAGTAACCCGAAATCCTGTCGGCAAGTCTCTGGATGGGAGCTTTCGACCTGCTGGCCAGATTCACCATTTCAATAATCCTTGAAAGCAGCGTTTCTGAACCTACTTTTTCAGCAATCATCACGAATGACTTATTACCGTTGATCGTTCCTGAAACCACTTTATCACCCTTTGTTTTATCAACAGGTATTGGTTCTCCGGAGATCATTGATTCATCAATAGTTGATTCGCCCTCAAGAATGCTTCCGTCCACAGGAATTTTTTCACCCGGTTTAACTCTTAGCTTATCACCTTTATGAATATCGTTTATTGAAACAACAATGTCCCTTCCGTCAACAATTTTCGTTGCTATATTGGGAGCAAGTTTAAGCAGCTCCTTTATGGCGCTGTTTGTTTTTCCGTGTGCCCTGGCTTCCAGAAGCTGTCCAAGCAGTACCAGGGTCAGGATAACCGTTGTTGCTTCAAAATAGACAAATACAGTTCCATAATGCGATTTAAACTGATCCGGAAATATATGCGGAACAAGCAATGCTGCAACACTGAAAAGCCAGGCTACTGAAGATCCGATACCTATAAGTGTGAACATATTCAATTTCCATGTTTTAACTGAGCGCCACGCTCTTTCAAAGAACATCCATGCAGCATAAAAAACAACGGGAAGCGAAAGTGCAAATTGCACCCAGTTCCAATATTTCCAGGGCATAATACCGACCAATGGATTATTATGAATCATTTCTGACATGGCAATCAGAAAAATCGGAACAGTAAAAATCGTTGACAGGATAAACTTACTCTTCAGTTTGTTATATGTTTTGTCTTCTTCTTCAACTTCTGAGATTAAAGGTACCAGATCCATACCGCAGATAGGACAGGCTCCCGGTTCATCCCTTAGAATCTCCGGGTGCATTGGGCATGTATATTGCACCGGTTTATCACCTGCTGACCGTGAAGATGGCGCCTCGACAAGGTCCATCCCGCAAACAGGGCAACTCCCGGGTTCATCATAGACCTTATCACCTTCGCAATGCATTGGACAATAGAAAACGCCCGAACCTGTATGTACCTGTTTTGTTTTGGTCTCTTCGTTATGTTTTTTCTTTTGCACTTCAGTCATCTCCCCCGGAAGCCAGATACCGTAATTGCCTCCTTCTTTCCTGAGTGCTTCCTGCAGACGTTCGAGAGGAACATGATTTTCCATTTCAACAATTGC
>JBBQJD010000058.1:0-26240 GCA_038325595.1 Bacteroidales bacterium
AACTCAGGAATATTCATTAAAAGTTATGGGATGGGCGGCATTGCCACTCCTTCTTTCAGGGGTACAGGCGCAAGTCATACTCAGATCACCTGGAACGGAATCAATTTAAATTTCCCGATGCACGGACAGGCTGATCTCTCATTGATACCCGTCGGACTGATTGACGGGATCCAGATTTATTACGGCGGTGCATCAATGGCTTTAAACAGCGGCGGGATTGGAGGTATTATAAACCTTGAGGCTAAACCTGACTGGAAGAATGAGACTTCACTTGAAATCAATCCCGGCCTCGGTAGCTATGGACATTATACAGGATTGATAAAGCTGAAAACCGGAACTATGCGTTTTCAGTCAGCTACAAAGGTCTTTTTTCAATCTGCAGAAAATAATTTCAGGTACCTTAATGATCAGATCGGCGCAGATGCTGTATGGGAAATACGAAAAAATTCCCAGGTTCGCCAGAAGGGTCTGGTTCAGGAACTTTATTTCAGACGCCCTAACAGCACAACGTCGGCAAGGTTATGGTATCAGGCAGCTGACAGAAACCTGCCATCCTCGATGCTGGTCAGCCAGTCTGCCGGTGAAAAGCAATTTGACGAATCATTCAGAACTATGGTGAATCACGATCTTTTCATCGGAGGTAACAGCTATTCTTTTGCAGGTGCTTTTTTGCTATCGAATCTTAATTACACCAACCGCCTTGCTTCCATTAATTCAAGGAATTTATCAGAGACAGTCATATTAAAAGCAGGCATGGAGAGAAGTATTGGGGAATTCATGAGAATAAAGTTATTTATCAATGAAGAGTTAAGTATCAGTAAAACAAATAATTATAGTCAGAATGTAACCCGAAATACTTCTTCTGCCACAGTGTCGGCAGAAAGGGCGGGACCGGGCAGATTTGGTTCAATGATTCTGATCCGGGAGATTCTTGATAAAAATAAGCTGCTTGTTCCTGATTTTTCAGCTGGACTTCAGTACAGGCTGACAGAAGGGAAATCTTATTTTCTTAAAGCCAATATATCGAGAAACTCCAAACTGCCATCCCTGAATGATATGTTCTGGCTACCGGGTGGAAACCCCGATCTGAAGAATGAACATGCATTCATGTATGAGATGAGTTATGATATGACCGCAAAGATTTCAGAATCAATGAACTACAGCTATAATCTTGCTTTTTACAGGAATGATTTACAGGACATGATTCAGTGGCATCCGGGTGAGTTTTCTTACTGGATTGCCGACAATGTACAAAATGTCACCTCCATGGGAATGGAAACTTCTGTCTCTGTCAATTATGATTTAAATAATGTAAAAACAAAATTCAGAGCTGGATATTCTTTTACAAGTGCTAAAAACAAAGGATCAGATAACGATGTCGCTAGCGAAGAAAAGCAGTTAATATATGTACCTGAACATCAGGGAAATGTATCAATGCACCTATTTTACAGACAGTTTTATTCAGGTATTATAACGAATATGACCGGAAAGAGATATACAACTGCTGATAATTCCGCATATCTGCCCGGATATGTTATGAACAGTGTACTCGCAGGGTACAAGCTGATGCTGAATAAAAACACTCTGGATATTAATTTCAATATTGATAATCTCCTCAACGTAAATTATCAGACAATCGCATATTATCCTTTACCCGGAAGATCATATTCAGTTAAATTATTACTTCAATTTAAAAAACTTACTAAATGAAAAAACTAATCTTTTTGTTCTCCTTCTTCATTATTGCAGCATCGTGCTCAAAGGATCCTGATATCATAACCGGCTACAATTCCTCTGACAATGGGGTTTTTATATTAAATGAAGGGAATTTCGGAGGGGGAACAGGTTCGCTGTCGTTCTATTCATATAATTCTGATACAATCTACAATAACCTCTTTCAGGATAAAAACGGATGGCCCCTGGGTGATGTGGCATTTTCAATGGTTATTCACGGTGAAAAAGCCTATATAATTGTAAATAATTCAGGAAAGATTGAAGTAGTTGATAAGAACTCCCTGGCATCAGTTGCCACAATCAATGGTCTGAACTCCCCGCGGAACATATCATTTACAGGTGACAATAAGGCATATGTTACAAGCATGTATTCAGATTCGCTGGCTATCCTTAACACCAGCAGCAATACAATCTCCGGATACATTAATCTGAAGAGCAGCTCGGAAAGCATTGTCACAATCGGTACAAAATCATATGTTGCAAACTGGGTTGGAGGCAATAAAATAAGTGTAATAAATACACTTAATGACCAGGTGGTTGATTCGATCGAGGTTGGAATTGAACCGGAGAGTATGGTGAAAGATAAAAACGACAAGCTTTGGGTTCTTTGCAATGGTGGATGGATGCGGCAAAACTTTGCAGAACTTGATATGATTAACCCGGAAATGAATGAAATAGAGAAAAGACTTATCTTTCCAGAAATTACTGATTCGCCATCATGCCTTCAGATCGATGGCGCCGGTGAAAACTTATATTATATTGATAATGGTGTACGGCGTATGAATACAGGAGGTACTTCTCTGCCTTCCACAACCATGATACCTCAAACAGCACAATATTTCTATAAGATAGGGATCAATCCTGTAAATAGCGACATTTTTATTACCGATGCCGTTGATTATCAGCAGAAAGGCTCTATATTGAGATATGATAAGGACGGGAACCTTATTTCAAATCTGAAAGCTGATATTATTCCTGCATTCCTCTGTTTTAAATTGCGTGATAATTTCCAGGCAAAATGATTGTTGCGTTTAATATCTGCCTGCATAAAATCAGAAATCTGACATTACCGTTGTTTCTTGCCATTGTATTGGTTTCCTGCACACATGCCGGAGAAAATCTTAATGAAAAGAAATCAGGTTACGGGGAGAAATTTATAAAAAGTGCAGAGAGATTAAAACTGGAGAAGGAAAATGGTTATACAAAAGTAACCGTTGTCAATCCCTGGCAGGGAGCCAAAGGAGTAAATCAACCATATTTTCTGGTTAAAAGGGGAACTGAATTGCCTCAGGGTATCGATACATCTTCTGTGATCTCTGTTCCTGTAAGGAAGATTATCTGTATGTCGACCACCCATATTGCAATGATTTCGGCACTTGGTGAAGAAAAATCCATTGCAGGAGTGTCAGGCTCAGGATTCCCTTATTCAAAAACTCTTAACGAAAGTATTGAAAAAGGCCTGGTTGCGGATGTGGGATATGAAGCCAACCTGAATAAGGAATTGATCCTTACAATTTCACCTGATCTGGTAATGATGTATGGAATCGGAAGTGAATCAAACAGTTATATAGGAAAAATAAAGGAGCTGGGAATAGAGGTGTTGTTTAATGCCGATTATCTGGAAACTGATCCTCTGGGTAAAGCAGAATGGATCAAGCTGTTTGGTGCACTGTATTGCAAGGAGAGTCTTGCCGACAGCATATATAACTCGGAAGTTGAGATATATAATAAGGTGAAAGCTTTTATTTCGGGCAACATAGCTGTAAGACCAAAAGTTCTGCTTGGCCTTCCTTTCAGGGATATCTGGTATATTTCACCTGGCAATTCCTTTATCAGCAAGCTGATAGAAGATGCCGGAGGCGATTACCTTTGGAAAAATACAAAATCTTCATTATCAATGCCATACGGGCTGGAAAATGTATATATAAATGCACTGCTGGCTGATTACTGGCTGAATATAGGTACCTTAAAATCGAAAGATGAAATATCAGTAGTCGATCCAAGGCTCAATGATCTTCCTTGTTTCAAAAAAGGCAACCTGTATAACAACAACAAGCGCTTAACAATGAATGGAGGAAATGATTATTGGGAGAGCGGCGCTTTGTACCCTCATCTTATAATGAATGATATTGCTGCAATCCTTCATCCTGACCTGTTCCCGGATTATGAACTGTTCTATTACCGGAGAATCAATTAATATTAAAAACCTTGAATACCGAAGAACAATTAAGCAACGGATATAATGTAATCTCAGTAAAGAGACAGAGAATAGTTTTCACAGGATTGTTCCTGCTGGTAATAGTATTCCTGATCCTGGATGTGTTTTTCGGATCTGTCAGCATAAAAGCTTCCGATGTGGTCAGGGCATTGTTCACTGAAACAGGAAGCAACTTTGAAACTATAATCCTTAAGTTCAGAATTCCAAAGGCAATTACTGCATTGATTGTTGGAATTGCCCTGTCACTCAGTGGATTACAGATGCAGACTGTGTTCAGAAATCCCATGGCCGGACCATACGTTCTGGGTATAAGCTCAGGAGCAAGTCTTGGAGTTGCGTTTGTCATACTCGGATTTTCAGGGAACATTTCTCCTGACAGCCTGAAGGGATTGGGAAACTGGATACTGGTAGTAGCTTCCTGGGCCGGAGCAGGTGCGGTTATGCTCCTTATTATGTTTATTTCTTCCAGGGTTAAAGATATCATGACAATTCTGATACTAGGGATAATGCTCTCCAGCGGCATATCAGCAGTTGTAACAATAATGCAGTACTTCAGCAATGAAACAATGCTGAAAGCCTATGTAATATGGACAATGGGCAGCCTGGGCAATCTCACTTCAAGCCAATTGAATGTGCTCCTGATATCAGTTTCTGCAGGTACTCTGTTAAGTTTAATATCAGCCAAAATGCTTAATGCCCTGCTGCTGGGCGAGAACTATGCGGGCAGCATCGGGTTAAATGTGCGGTTTGCCAGGACAGTTATATTTGCATGTACAAGCATCCTCGCCGGCAGTGTTACAGCTTTTTGCGGACCCATTGGTTTTATCGGAATAGCAGTTCCTCATATTACCAGGATTCTTTTCAGGACTTCCGACCATAAGATCCTCATTCCGGGTACAATCCTTGCAGGAGGTGCCATAATGCTGGCCAGTGATATTATTTCACAGCTTCCGGGTTCGGACAGTGTTCTTCCGGTAAATGCAGTAACATCGCTGATTGGTATTCCGGTAGTTATATGGGTAATACTTCGCAACAGAAATTATTCAGGAATATTTTAATGGAGCAGTTAACCAATGAAATATTGTCAATTGTATCGCTGAAGATCGGTTATTCAGCTGGGACCAATTATAAAGTCCTGTTGCCACCTCTCAATGCACATGCAAATATGGGGGAACTTATCGCTGTTATCGGAAGGAACGGAATTGGTAAAAGTACCCTTTTGAGAACGCTTACCGGATTACAGGCTTCTCTGGGAGGAGATATATTATACAGTGGAAAAAGTATAGGGAGCTATACCAGGATGGAACTCGCGCGGAGGATTGGATATATTTCAACAGAAATAGTGAAAGTAAGCAATATGAGCGTTTATGATCTGGTTGCCCTTGGCCGGTTTCCACATACAAACTGGATAGGCAAAATTGATGCTTCCAATCATAATGCAATAATGGATGCAATTGAAAAGACCGGGATGCTGGAATTTAGTTCACGGTATATTTATGAACTGTCTGATGGCGAGCGGCAAAGAGCTATGATAGCACGTTTACTTGCTCAGGATACCGGAATAATGATAATGGACGAACCTACTGCATTTCTTGATATCGGAAGTAAATATGAAATCCTTCACCTGATGCACAAGCTGTCCCGGGAAAACGGTAAAACAATTATTTTTTCAACACATGATCTCCATATGGCTTTGAGCCAGTCAGATAAAATATGGCTGATCCTTGATAATCAATTGGCAGAAGGTGCTCCCGAAGATCTCCTGATAAAAGGAGCTTTTGACCATCTGTTCGATTCTTCGCCCGGGAAGTTTAATGCCGAACAGGGTACCTTTTCATTCAGAAGCGAGGGGAGGGGAAGCATTTATATTGAAGGTGCAGGGACACTGAGGCATTGGACAGAGAAGGCTGTAAACCGGGCCGGGTTTTCAGTATCAAAGGTTCAAAGAGAAACTTTTATTACCATTCCTCAGAAAAACCAGAAAAATTGGGTGCTCAAGACTTCAGCAGGCGAAATGGAATTTGATTCGTTGTATGAATTGATCAGATCTTTAAACAGGTAGAGTTCCTTATCTGTTATATTTCCTGTAGTTTTCTATAAAGGAACCAAGATCCTCAACAGACAGTTTTTTGGCGATGATCTTTTTATCCTTGTCGAGGACATAAACCATCGGTGTTGACTGGACATTATAGAAGTAGTCGAAATGTGATTTTCTTTCAGGATCCCATCCGTTTATCCAGGTCAGCTTATTATCTTCAATATATTTTGACCATTTGATTTTATCTGCAGTGGTACATACGGCAAAAATTTCAATATTTTCATTTTTAGCCTTTTCGTAATAGGTGCGTAGCTTAGGAGTGGCTTCCTTACAGTGGCCACAGTCAGGTTCCCAGAAATACAGTATGGTAAAGTCTTTTTCAATATCATACAGAGATACAAAAATACCTTTGTAAGAATCCATGATAAGATTTTCTGCCTTTAATCCTATAAGATTTGGCCTTATCAGGTCAATCTGTCTCTTAAGATCATCCTTGAATTCCTTTGTCACCCAATCGGCTTTACCAGAGAGATAGATATCATCGGCCAGTTTAACCATTACTGCATCGTGCCCCATTATTTCACTTTCCCTGAAATGATTGAACAGAAACACTGCAACAAACTGAAATACATTATGGTTTTTGCTGGTAAGTCTGGTAATTTTATCTATTTCCTTATTTATGGAGTCAGGAAGCTGGATCACAACATTTGTGAAAAATGCTTTAAGCCTGGCCTGCAGAACAGGAGTCCGCAATAATCTCTCATCTGTCAGATTAACATTATCGAAGAAATGGTTTTTGTTATAATTGTAATTCCAGACCCACCTGACAGAATCAGGATTCCTGATACCCATAGGTACCTTGAATTCAGGTACTTCCAATGGAAGCAATGCTTTTACAAGTACGGCAAGCAGATTATTATTATTCGACTTAACAACTCCTTTCAGGTACGACTTCATGGTTTCTTCATGTTGTTTCTGAATTGAATTTAGTATCTGAAGCGAATCCTTGTTTTCCTTATTATCCTGGATACGTTTTCCTATCGACATTGCCTGTTGTTGCAGCGAAAGCCATTTTTTCTGATATTCGACAAAGGCTGAATTTTCTTCAGATCCCTTGAACTTAAGAGTGCTGAAATAATTTTCGTACGAGCAGCTAAGAGCAAAATGCTGATTATTGGAGATCAGGAATTCAAAATATTTCTTTCCGGGAAGTACAACCATATAAATACCCTGTGGCATGATTTCCTTGCCTGAAGCTATTGTATGACCTGCTTTATCTAATTTCAGGGTATCTTTTATGAATTGTTTATCCCCCAGGTGGTAAGCAATAAATACAGTTGAATCCTGAAGACCTGCAATTGTAATATCGATTTTATAACCCTTGTCTGACTGACCATAAGAAACTATGGAAATCAATATAAAAAAAACAACAATAAGAAGATTTTTCATTTTTAAGTCAGATTATCAAAGCTGTATGCAAAAATAGCTAATACAATATCTTTGCCAAAGGTTGCCTGGGAAATTTAATATGAAAATAAAATTGTACATTTGAGTTATCAACCTTGATGAAAATGAATATTTCTTTATTAATCCCTGTATATAATTTTGATATTGTTGCATTGGTTCACAGCATGAAAGGAGCTATGGAAAAAGTTCCCCAATTCTGTGAAATACTTATAGGGGACGACGGGTCATCTGCTGAATTCAGAAAGCTGTATAACTCTCTTGAGAGCGACCAGGTAAGGGTAATTCATTCAGAAAAAAATATAGGGAGAGCTGCCATAAGGAACAGGCTGGCTCTTGAAGCCAAAGGTGATTTTCTGCTTTTTATTGATGCTGATACCATGTTGCCTGGTACGGCAGAAGCCTATATTATTAAATGGCTTCCGATGATGAAAATATGTCGTGTTTCATGTGGCGGAATATTATATCATGACGGACCTCCCGGAGATCCTGATAAGCTTCTGAGGTGGAAATATGGCAAGAAAAAGGAACAAAGCAAGGCATCTTTAAGGAATAAGCATCCGCATGCTGGCTTTTCCACTTTCAATGTGCTCATTGAAAAGGCAATCTTTTCTAAAATAAGGTTCAATGAAGAATTAAAGCAATATGGTCATGAAGATACCTTACTTGGTTACCAGCTGAAGAAAGCCGGTATTGGTGTTTTGCATATTGATAATGGTCTTGTACATGAAGGAGTGGAGTCAAACAAGGAATTTCTGATCAAAACAAAGCTTGGTATTGAAAATTTGAGTAAGCTCTATGATATTGTTACAGACAAACGTGCCTTCTCCGAAACTGACAGAATATTAAGGGTTTATAACAGATTAAAATTTTTAAGGCTCACCAGGGTCCTGGCAGGAATATTTATCAGATTCAGGGAAAGAATGGAAATCAAGCTCGATTCAAGCAAAATCTCACTGAAGCTGTTCTACCTCTATAAGATATCAATGTTTTGCACTTACCGCGAAATACACCGCAGAAGAAAGATCCTGCCAATATTTTGAACAATTATCTTCTTAAGCTCCTAAAGTTCAATTTTCACAAGGTTGATACTTCCATCTGACCGCATATACGCTTTCAGTACAAAATTGAATTTGTCTGTCATGGTACAAAGAAAGAAGTCGGAAGGAGGGGCGAACCCGATATTTTCCGGTACAAAGAATCTTTTTCCTGATGTTTCCTTAAGAGCGGCGATCCGGGTTTCGGGGATTTTACTTTTATTGGTAAGCCCTGCTTCAATCATTTCAGCACATAAAAGATCTTCTTCAGCTGATTCGCTGGCTCTGAAACCCATTGCGACGAGTGAAACATGCTTTGGATTAATGCTCTTGATATAATTTATTACTGCCCCGGCATTTACAAAGCTTCCGGTTATTACCTGTTCGGCTTTCACTGCACTTACCAGGCCGTTTGTTCCTGCTGTTGTCGTATGGATTATTGTCTTACCGCGAATGTCATTCTGAATGATTTCAGTAGGACTGTTTCCGAAATCAAATCCTTCAATTTTCCTTTCGCTTCTTTCTCCAACAAGAAGAGAACCGGGATATATTTCCTTTAATCTGAATGCATCTTCCACCTTTGCTGTAGCGATCAGTCGTGAGGCTCCGGCATCAATAGCGTAGCAAGCAACTGAGAATGCACGGAATACATCAATTATGACAGTCAGCCCTTCCGCTTTCGATGCTCCATCAACAAACTCCAGAATCCGGATCTTCATTTTTCATGTTTTAAACCGTCAAAAATACTAAATATAAGTATTCATTTTTTTCATCCTACAGTTTATTCGTATATTTGTGTAAAAATGTATGATAACAATATTCTTGTTATCAATAGTTTACACTTGGTATAGCCTTATCCCTGAGGGAAGGAGTTCTTGTTTTTTTCACCTTTGGGGAAACAGAAAAGTGGGTCAAAATTAAAGAAAAAATGAAAGAATACGGATCTTTATCTATTCATCGAAGTTAAAGCTTTATAGTAAATGAAAAACCCGTTTTCATGGATAATTTACCAGATTAAACACTGGAATCATATAATCTGGAATGCCCCTCTGTCAGAAATTTCAAAGGGAGGAACATTCCTGTTACGGCAGCTTATGACCATTATCCTTGCAGTAAGGGGATTTTCGAAAGACAGGGTTATGCTAAGAGCCTCGGCATTAACATTTTATACTCTTTTAGCAATAGTTCCTGTGGCAGCTATTGCTTTTGCGATCGCCAAGGGATTCGGTCTAGATCAAACTTTGAGAGAAGTAATTATAAATGAATTTCAGAATCAGCAGGAAGTACTGAATTGGCTGCTTACCAATGCCACCAATGCTCTACAGGAAACAAGAGGAGGGTATATTGCCGGAATTGGAACAATCGTGCTCTTCTGGTCCGTCATGTCATTGCTGGCAGATATTGAGCTGTCTTTTAACCACATATGGCAAATAAGGGGTTCCAGATCAATATCGAGGAAATTTACCGACTACCTCACTATTATGATCATTTCGCCGATATTGATAATACTGTCAAGCAGTTTAACCGTATTTGTCAGAGCTGAACTCACGAATTTCATGGAAAGTGCGCCTATCCTTGATTTTTTTAAGCCTATTATAAGTTTCCTTTTTAAGCTTGCACCCTACTTCCTGACATGGATTGTCATGACTATTCTCCTTATAATAATGCCTAATACTAAGGTGAAATTCAAACCTGCACTCATAGCCGGTATAATTACAGGAACATTACTTCAGCTTTTGCAATGGTTGTATATCGATCTCCAGTTCGGAATCTCGAAACTCAGCGCTATTTACGGTAGCTTTGCTGCTGTACCGTTATTCATCTTATGGGTTCAGAGCAGCTGGATGATAGTACTTCTCGGAGCTGAACTGTCATATGCTTATCAGAACGTTACGCGATATGAAATGGAATCAGAAGCCTTGAAAATAAGCAATTATGAGAAGAGAGCTCTGGTTGTTCTGATTATGAAAACCATAATTGATAACTTTTACCGGGGTGATAAGCCGATCAATGCATCGGAGATAGCATTGTCTCTTAAGATTCCTGTAAGGCTTGTAACCAGTATATTGCAGGATCTGAGCAGCGTTAACCTTGTTTCAGTAATCTCTGAGGACGATGAACAGTTGTACCAGCCTGCGCTTGATATAAACAGAATAACTATAAGCTATGTGTTTTCCCGTATTGATCAGAGTGGTGTAACTCAGGTACTTACTGTCAAAAATAAAGATCATGAACGGGTTATGTCAATCCTTGGAGAATTTGATAAGCTTATTACCAGGTCTGATTCCAATATTCTTATAAAAGATCTTTAGATTCTTTTCCGTTATAGTTTTCAACAAAATCTATGAAGCCCGGATAGGACTTCCATTCATGAAAGAAGTAATGGGGGAGAGGAAGTTTTATATGTTTTGTGCCCTTTTCTTTCTGCCAGTATTCACAAAGATTTTTAGTAGGAAATACCCGGTCGGTTTCACTTGTCACAGCATAATCCCATTTGAACGCTGTTTCTTTTTGCTCCATTATACGGTTATATAGCCACCTTAGCTCATCATGAAGTGACTTGAGCGACCTGTGGGGAACTCTTTCAATATTGGTCTGGTAGGTTTTCTTGTCGCCAAACATCCTCAGATAGAATTTCTCAATACTTTCTTCGGTAATATTATTAAGTGTGCCCTCAAAAACGTTCAGGGGGATGCCATACTGATCATCTGCAGGAATGGGAGTGCCGTTTACGGCAATTGTAACATCGGGCTTTATACCTGTTTTTTGTGAAAGATATTCCGCAGCCCAGACGCCGAGCGACCAGCCAATCAGGGTCACTTTTTTATATGTCTTCATTTCCGGAAGCACAAAGGCTTCGTCGGCTGAATAGTTGTAAAAGAGGATAAAATCAAATTCGTCATTGCAAAGCGGAATAAATACATTCTCATCTGTGCCCCAACCCCCGTACAAAACTACAAGATGATTATTCCTTGACCTTCTTCTTATATATGTTTTCATTAATAATGAGCAGCTTAAAAGCTAAAAGATATTTATAATACCTGATTACAGAAGGTCAAAGATAATGTAAATTATAAGGATGAGTAATATCAGAGGATTTTAAAAAAAAGAGGAGAAGGGTTGTAGTGAAAAGTTGAAGCGGGTTTTATTAGTGAGATAATCCCCGAGTCTACTGTCTGATAAAAGGACGGAACCATGGTTAGCTGGCGCTATTCCTAAGGCTCCTGATGTGAAAGTCAATGTCTGCAATACAATCCTGTTGATTTTCACTCAAACCCTTGCTCACTCCTCTTCATGTAAAATACATGAGCTTAATAGCAAATTTATACAATCTATTCATAAAATCAAAATATTATTTAAAAAATTAATAATGACTATCGGGAATCATCTATATAAATATTTTGATGATTGAAAATCAATTATTTGCCCCGGGCCTGATGGGAGTAATTGATTTTGGCTGCGCTGAGCTCGCCAGCAGAGCCGGACCCGGTTCTTCGCACCCTTTAGGGTAAGGGGCTAACGAAGAAAAATAATGGTCTTGTGCATTCCCGATAGTCATAAAAAATTAATAATGAATCCTTCCGTGAAAATTGTTAAATATTGTTTAAATTTGATTTAAGCAGGCAATTTTAATAAAAAACCTCATGGTTGCTGAACTGGAAAAGATTTCATTTGATGAAAGCGGTGGTTTCAGGGCATCTTACATAAACGATTCAGGAGGTTTATGGCATTTTCATCCTGAATATGAACTGGTTTTTAATATCCGGAGCAACGGAACAAGGATAGTTGGTGACAGCGTTGAGCTGTTTGACAGGTTTGACATGGTTTTAATTGCAGGCAATATTCCCCACAGCTGGAACTATTACAGGCAGGATAATACACTTCCCGAAAAACATGGGATCGTTTTACATTTTAAGTATTCTTCCCTGGGGGATGCCTTATTATCGCAGCATGAGATGAGAAGCTTTAAGGAATTACTGGCTGATGCGGAAAGAGGTATTGTTTTTTCGGTTGAAGATGCAAGGAAGGCTGAAAAGCATCTTGTTCAAATGGTGAATAACAGGGGAATAGAAAAAATGATAGATTTCTTCAATGTTATTAAAATTCTTTGTGCTTCAGATAAAAAATGTATTCTCTGTTCAGATAATTATAAGCTTGCTTACGATGAACGGGGAAATAAAAATATGACTAATGTATACACTTATATCAGTGAGAATTATTTCAAGCAGATTTCTCTTGACAAAATAGCCAGGGTTGCGAAGATGTCTCCTTTCGCATTCAGCAGATATTTCAAAAAGAACTGCGGAGCAGGATTCGTTGAATACCTTAACAGGGTAAGAACCAATAAAGCTTGCTATCTTTTACGTGAGACTGAGTATCACGTTCACGACATTGCAATGGAATGCGGATTTGCAAGTATCTCGAATTTTAATAAGCAATTCCGGAAGTCTGAAGGCATCGCCCCAAGGGAATACAGGGTTCAGTTCAGATAGAGTATTAAACAAATTGCATACTATCGGGTTATATTTTTCTGACAGGCAGCAGCCTGTTGAGAATTAATTCAAATAGAAATTTAACCTGTCTGATATGGAAAAAGTATATTTATCTGAAGTAGTTGTAAATTCAGTAATGGATACTGTTGATACTGTCCGGGCAAAGAAAGGTCCCGGAGTTCCGGGTGTTCCTGAATTTCCGGGCGCGCCGAAAGGACCGGAAGTTCCCGTTCCCAAAGTGCCGGGAGTGCCAAAACTTCCATCCGAACCTGAATTTCCTGATGTACCCGAAGTACCTGATACACCCTTGATTCCCGAAGAGCCTGAAGTGCCATCATTTCCAAAAAGGCCTTCTGTACCAGGCGTTCCTGAAGTACCGGAATGATAGATCGGCTCGTTTTGAATGAATTGGCATGTTGCTTATACCTTATATTAATATCATTTCAGCATTTCGGTTGCAAAAATTGAAAAATAATGTATTTTTGCAGCCTGAAAATGGTTCCGTAGCTCAGTTGGATAGAGCAACAGCCTTCTAAGCTGTGGGTCGTGCGTTCGAGTCGCACCGGAATCACAAAGCAAATCAAGGAGTTAAGATTTTTTTAACTCCTTTTTATTTTGACCCCTTTGCTTGTGCATCCCACCGCATATCTTTGATTATTAGTAGTGGATTAAAACTATTTCTCGACGATTCTGCTCTTTTTTACGGACTATAATCTGATCCCGATTACAAGTATATCATCTGTCTGGTCTTCATCATTCTCTTCATCGGATTATTCACGCCAGCATAAGTCAAAAGTCTGGTTTTAGGATCATATGTGCAGACTGCTATATCCATATCATCCGACAAACCTGTCCCGTTTTCATCCCTTCTCAGGAATCTGTGTACCCTGGAAAACAAATGCTGTAAGATCTCAGATGGATCTGTTAGTTTAATTTCATTAACAGCCTGATCTATAATGCCATAACCCAATGTGCTTAAAAGAGCGCCGGGGATTCCAAGTCCTGTGCAATCAGCCGCTAGCTCTCCTGAACCTCGCTTATTGTTTCTTCAATTTTTTTATTTGTGATTGTAATCTTTTCTTCTATTGCCGGATAATATTGTCTTGACGAACTTTCGGAAGAAAGACTGGCAGAAGTTGTTGAAAGGGTTCTGCTCGATCTTGATCTTTATGAAGCCAGGAATCTGAAGGTTGGTAATCCGCTTATAAAAATAATTTCAGGAGGGCAGCGGAAAAGGATAAATATAGCCCTGGAGCTGATGCGTGAACCGACAATTCTGTTTGTTGATGAACCTACTTCCGGACTCTCTTCCATAGATTCGGAAATGGTTATGAACCTTCTGAAAGATCTTACCTACAAGGGGAAGCTCGTAATTGTCAATATTCATCAGCCATCATCGGATATTTACAAGATGTTCGATAAAATGATGATCATTGACAGGAGCGGATATCTGGTGTATTAATTATCCGGGGAGGTAAGGAAAAACTAAAATGCCACGTTTTCATACCAATTGTATCCAGAACTTACTGTGATCCAAATTCATTTGCCGTTATTGGGTATCAAAGCAATGATTGCGGCCCGGGTAAATACCTGGAAAATTTTTATTCTGACTTGATTTTTATTGAACAGAATTCATCGAGAAGACTGATTGTTAATAAATTTCCCCTGAATTTAATCCTTGATGTCCCGGTGTTAAAAAGTGTTTCCACAGAGGTTATTAAGAATGGCAATTCAACTGTTAAATTATTCACAGGTATCAAATCCCTGAAAGGCCGTTGTGAACTGCTGCTGGTATTCACCAGTGAAAGCTGATAAATCTTCGGATCGGAACTGCTTTTGTTCAGATATACATGTACTGAAGCCGGTGCATTTGTATTCAGAACCGGATCATTACCAAGTAGATGTGTCATAGAATTCCTCAGCAGCTGATCATAATCGGGGTGCCCGACTGTGTAATTCAGCTTTTCAATCTCATTGGCGAAATATATTGACTCTCCTTTTCCAAAATGATTGTTTACCATAACAGGATATTGAGGGTCCCAGCTCTCGGGATACGCATATTCAGGCGGCTGATTATTGATCTTTGGCAGATAACCCGTTATTATTTTGGCTCCATTCAAAGCTTTTGTCATTATAGTTCTGCCGCCATTGTGTAGCAACTCCGTTTTCTCCATGCCTTTGACCAGGTCATTTCTGGTCACAATTATCTGGTAGCAATCAATTCCTGTATTTACTATCTGATTGAGATAACTCACACCCATGACTTCTCCAAGGCCGAAATCTTTTCTTGCAATACCTTTCTCGTTAAAAAGAGAGGTTTGAAAAGATGAAATCAATTTACCTCCCTTCTTCACCCATTCACTTATAATCTTTACATGCTCTTCGCTCAGTGCAGAAATGTCAGGCATAAGAAGTACTTTGAATTCCCTAAGTTTTTCTTCCGTCAGCAACTTATCTGAAATGAAACCATATTGATAATGATTTTCCGCAAGAAGCCGTTGTACGCCACGCATTGAGCCTGAAAAATCTTCATCACCAAGTTGTTCTCCTGAGGTTTTCGAATACATGACTCCAATGTCGGTTACAGGTTGCAGGTGTTGGATAAGCAATTCATTGTCAAGCAAATACTTGTACATATCGGAAGCCACGTATGCATTGCGCGAATCAGGTGCATTAGCAGGGTAGGAGCCATTAAAGTAACAATTCCAGAATCCTCCGCCGGCTGCCGCTGCCTCCCACAGCCATAAACGGGAATCAAGTGGCGGTTCATATATGTACCTGTGTTCCGTGCCATTTCCTCCAAATAGAATAACAGGAGCTTTACCGGGTTCAAGCGATTTCAGAAACTTCACAATTGCTGCCGGATAATAGATGTCTTTATACTCGACTTCCGTGCTGTTATCTGCAAGGAAGGCAACTATGACAAAAAAATCAAAATATTCAGCAGCACTGTAAAGGCTTATTCCTGTCTCTTTTTGCTGCTCAATCCTGTACATGTCAAATACCTCAGCTGCATAAGTTTTATCGTTTCCGTATTTTTTCACCGTACTTCTCATCAAACCCAGCTGTCTTGCTGCAACACCAGAATTCCACTGATAATATTCTCCCCATTCTTCAGGGGAACTGCCTTTGACAGGAATCTCCCTGCCGGCAGTTTTGTGAAAGTCATCTTTACATCTGTCGCAATAGCAGACATTATGAAAATTCACGGCATTATGCCATATTCCATCAATCTTATATTTTTGCATCAGCTGCTCTATGAATTCAACAGCGTGTTCGTTGCGATAGTGACCGTTATAACAGGGTGCATACAGTTCAGGCGTGGTATAATCAAGAATTATGGGTTCGCCCTTTTCGTTCCTGGCGAACCAGTCGGGATGTTGATCATATCTCTCCCTGTGCACCCCCCTGAAATCCACCCTGGCAATTACCTTTATTCCGGCTTTATGACATCCTTCCGTTATATCAGCAAGAAGATCCCTCTTGCCGATGTAAGGGTTAATGTTAGCCATCGGTAACGTGTTCTGAAAAAAATCAACCACACCTCCGCCATTGACAACCAGCGTATTGGCATGAACTGTCTGCATGTAATTAACAAGGCTGTCCACATTATAATCAGCTGCATCTACTTGTCTTAAGACAGTTTGCAGTATCCGCATCGGCTTGTGATACCAGTAATCAGGAGTTCCTTGCTGAGCTATAGAATTAATGGTCAGAAACAGGGTGAGAAAAAATGAGTATTTCATATAAATTCAGGTTTCAATGAATTATTTCAGGTTTTCTGTAATCAGGCTATCTTTTTAAACAGTACAAAGCTCCATTTGTACTTGAGAATATGATTCTGTCATTGACAATAACCGGTTAGGAGTGAGTTTTTAATATTTGATTATTCGTTAACTAATTTATTGATAATATTCTTCATGGTATTGAACTCTTTTTCATCATAGAGTCTTGTCATATATACGATTTTTCCCTGCTTATCAATAATTACGTTACGTGTTACACCGGCTTCCTTTTTTGCATATAACGAGAAAACACCCGCGGCAGGATCAGGAGCCAGCGGATATGTTATTTTCATTGTTTTGGCAAATGCTGTTACAACTTTGAGGGGCTCATCACGATCAAGGCCTATCAGAACAAAGTCTTTTCCCTTAAGCGGTTGCCAGATTTCATTTTCAATATGCGGCATTTCTTTTCTGCAAACACTGCACCAGCTTGCTGTGAACTGGATCATTACGATCTTGCCTCTGTTCTCTGAAAGTTTAAATACTTTTCCTTCAGTTGTTGTCAGGGTGAAATCAGGAGCATTTTGTCCTACTTTCACTATATAACCCCGCTCATCTTCCTGGGCGTAGCAGTCAGTGGCTGCAAGCAATAATGAAAATAAAACTAATAAAAAAGTACTTCCTGCATTTACTACTCTGCTTCTCTTTAATTTCATGCTTGTTAACTTATTGATATATATTAATCTGAAAGACAGTGATTGTCGGGCAAGTTTCATAGTCAAATCTAATGAATTCCGGATTAAAAAGAAAACAGGCCCAAAATAGGGCCGTTTTATCAAAAACCTGTCAAATGATAGATATGTAAGATGTTACCTGATGAGTCTGGCTTTTTTTTCAATCTTCGCATATATAGTTCTGAATGAAAGGGGAGGACCTGTTCTGATCTGCTTTTTATTGATGAATACTGCATCTGACATACCCCATTCCCTTTGAACCTCCTTATCAATTGTCAGATATTCTTTTAAATCAATTTTATCTTTAAAATCGGCTAAAGCTCTCTTTGTTCTTTCATATGTCATATTCTGAGCCGGGCACCAGCCGTTCAAAAACAATGAAATATTCACTTTGCCAGGAGTAAACTCCGGAACTTTTTTCTTCTTTATAAATTCGGGCGGTTGGGCATCCGGGGAAAATGATTTCCACAACAGCCTCATTATCCCATCTTTATCTGCAACCTTATATCCATTTTTTTTATACCAGGATGCTTTCATAAAGAATGGAAGGACAATTCCCCAGACAGCAAGACCTTTGGCTCCAAGATTTTTTACATCGTCTTCTGCTGCTTTTAACAAGGCTTCACCCATACCTTTTTTCTGAAAATTGCCTGCGCCTTTTTTATATCCAGGCACCCATATGCATAGGACAAAATATAAGTCCGGGCCTTCAATGAACGATAATTCAGCCGGAATGTATTGAATCATACCCCCGATCTTACCATTATCATCCTGAGCAAGTTTTACCCTGAGGCCTTTGTCTTTCATCCTGTTATACCAACACTCTTTATGGTTGACAGCTTCTATTATTTCGTCCGACCAGTCCTCCAGACAACAGAAGTACAGGTTTTCAAATTCGGGAGTAAGATCAATTATATTCATGACATATGAGATGTAAATGGTTAGCAGCTATTAACCTCAGAATTTAATGATTTTATGATATAGTGAATGTTTCACAATTAATTCTTTTTTCATGGGTTTTCATTTGAAATAGATTCATCAGGACCATTGGACTTTGATTTCCAGAATTTCAGCTTACTCTTGAGTTTGTTAAAAAAACTTCTGCCCAGAATGATTAAGCTGGCATAAAACAGAATCTCGCCGGTGATGATTAATCCTGTTGTCAGACCTGCCATCTGGCCTTTTGTTAACTCAAACCATGGAACAAGAAGTATTGTCAAAAACGAAAGACAGGAAATCAGTAGCATTATATATCCGCTTATTTTTAGCATTTTTTCAGTATTTACTTATGCAGTGCTTTTAATGAAAGCACTGACTATCCACATATGTTCACTTAAACACAAAGTTAAGAATTCATTCTTTTCTGCCTGCAATAGCAGATCTTCAGGGGAGATCTCCAGCATCATACTGCTGGCCAATCCTTCTTTAATTGCTTTTTCGGCTTCTTCAATGGTCCACCAGCCAGGTCTTTGACAAAAATTTGAACTGATATACATTAATTCTTTCCATATTGAATATTATTGCTGATAGTTTCCACTGAAGCAAAGGTTCTTTCAATTCCTCTTTTATATCTTACTGCAGGATAGCCGAATATTTACAAAAAGCCCCTCACAGCTCTGAAACACATTTTCCGCAGACCGGTGCATTTTTCAATGTTTATTCTGATTTCAGCCTTGTCCTTAACTCTTGATGTAGGTATAGCCATTTATATAAGTTGATAAGTTGATAAGTTGATAACTTTATATGTTGATGACTTATGTAAATTTATTCAATTTATATATTACATTAATCCATCACCCCATCCCATCAACATAATTTTACAGGGTTTCATCCTGTTTTTTTTCTTCAGCAACATCTTTTATATCCCCGGGAAGTATCCAGCCTTTTGACACGGCGTGAATGGTGGCTTCGACAGTATCTTTGACAACCATCATTTCCACTCCCAGACTTTTAATTTCATTTGAGATTTTCAGGACATTCCGGCTTCTTCCGGGATCCACGTCACGTATATAGATCATTTTCACCCTGCCGGGGAAATCTCTGATGATCTGCAAATAGATTTCCGGATCATTTTGTCCGGAATCGCCTATGAGAATAAATTGCATGTTCCGTATAATGGTAAGGATCCTTTCTATCTGCAGGAGTTTGTGCTCTGTATGGCTGCCTGAAATCAGATGCTCGCGTGATAATCCAAGATCCCTGAGCATAAGCGGACCCTGTGGTATGCCATGGATATCAATAAGTTCCATCAGGAAATCATACAGATTCCAGGGAGAACTTGATACATAGAAAAACGGATTATTCTCATTACCCGATACCCCCCCTGATAAAGCCTGATAAAAAGCCGCCACTCCCGGGAATGGAATCCTGGAATATGCATTTCCCAGGAAGGTAGTCTTCAGCATTTCCCAAAGTCTTGCTGTTCCTGTCGGCACTATTGTATCATCAATATCGGATATGATACCGAATTTAACATATTCAGATGCGATGTAAACCCGGTTTACGGCGATTACAGTATTTTGTTTTTTCACAACCCTGTCGATCAGTTCCAGGTGAACTTCCTGCCATGGTGCTGTTACATTTGCAGGTGAAGGCAACTTTATATTAAATTCAAAATAACCTTCTTCATCAGTTGAAACGATTTGTGAGATGCTGTCAAAATATGCCTTTACTCTTACGTGCGGTATCTCCCCGGATGAAAAACGCTTGTACATTTTTTTAAAATTTCTCCATCTGCTGTCTTCTGACTGAGAAAGACCTATTCGTTTGTCCTTTAATACTCTTCCGGGGAAGAATATTTCATTTTCATTGCCAAATCCCAGGTAGGGCATTATCATTACCGAACGGATCAATCCAAGCTTTTTCCCAATCCATAGCTTTGCCAAAGAGAAGGTGTGCTTCAGATTATATAATACAAAAAGGAAGTATGTTTTTAATTTCGGCATTACAAAGCTGCAGAAATGGATTTATCCCTTATAATTTGATAAACCAAGGTACAAAAAACATCAGTTAATACATCATACTGAGCCATTATTGTGGTGTCACTCCTCCCTGTGTTCCCCCCTGGTTATCGCCACCGCCCTTTAAATCATCGTTTTTAATTCCCCTTCGCGCTTTTTTGACCTGCGTTTCCATTTTTCCGAAATTGTATGTCAGGCTGAAACGAACATTTTGTGCATAATAGGAATATTCATAGGGGAGAAAAGGAAAACAGATAATCTCCTCAGCTAAAGATCAATTGAGGGCGCTTTAAAGGTATTGGGATCACCGTTGACACCATGCTTGTAATTGATTACTTCTAAGGTTTTGGGTACGATCTTATCGGCTCCCAGAGATTTTACCAGTTCTGCATTTTCGGTGCTGCAAACGCCTGTTACTTCTGCTCCAAAATATTTAGCAAGCTGCACAGCTGCAGTCCCTAAACTACCGGAAGCTCCATAGATGAGTACTTTTCTACCGGCCGCGATATTTCCTTTTCTGAGAAAATGCAAGGCTGTACTTCCACCGAATGGGATGGAAGCAGCTTCCTCGAAGGTTATATTGGATGTTAGCTACCCAAATGGGGGGGTGATACGCGAAACGATCCGTAAATGATTATAATATCTTGGGATTTTCATATAAAATATTACTCACATATTCAGCCAGTTTTAAAATATCCTCCCTGGATTCAAAATCGATCTTTTCTGACTTCAGATATTTTTTGATAACCTCCTCTTTCCCGGGCAGGATCCTGATGATATTTTTTCTGTTGAATTGAATAAAGTCATTCCCAGGTGTTGAAAAAAAGTACTCCGATGTTTTTTGAAATACCATGTCTTCATCGAGTCTCATATTATATGAAATCCCGCCTGAAACAACATGATCCAGAGATTCAGATGCTGAATTTCTGTTAACCGTCCCCATGGCACCTTTCCTGAGGATTTCTTTGAGCAAAATTCTCTGTTTTAAATATACTCTGGGCTGACCGCTCCGGATCATTTCAAGATACCCATTATGATAATAAAATGTGTCCTGCGCAATGGCAACAGACCTGATATCCTTTTTATTGGAAATAATCATGGTGTCAGGCAGTTGGATAAACTCCATTTCACCCGACAGGAAATTATAATTAAACATATCAGGAAAAATTCTCCCATTTTTAAAAATGCACTGTCCTTCAGTAAAATCAGGATAACGGTATCTTTCATTTACAGGAAAGTAATCTGATATTTTTTCACCTGCCTTTACTGTCACCGGCTTGTTGTTTTGAGCTGATAAACAGTTGGTAATAAAGAGAATTGAGCAGAAAATGAATATAGTTCTTTTCATCTTAAGTGATGTTAAAAGGTATATAACACAGGTTTTGTATCATAAATTCAAAGACCCTGGTTATGAAACTCCTATGTCTTATAGCTAGCTCTTGGTTTCTTTTGGAATAACATCATGTGTACCGCCTTCAATGATGCTGGTTGATGACACTAAGGTTATCTTGGCTTTGGATATTAATTCGGACAGAGTAGTTGCACCACAGCTGCACATGGTTGATTTGATTTTCCCCAGTGTGATTTCCAGGTTATCCTTAAGCTTGCCGGCATAGGGAACATAACTATCCACTCCTTCTTCGAATGTAAGACTGCCGGTATCTCCCATATCGTATCTCTGCCAGTTTCTTGCGCGATTGGATCCTTCTCCCCAGTATTCTTTCACATACCGTCCGTCAACCATCAGCTTTTTACCCGGGCTTTCATCAAAACGTGCAAAATATCTGCCCATCATAAGGAAATCCGAACCCATTGCCAGTGCAAGAACCATATGATAATCCTGAACGATACCACCATCTGAACAAATAGGAATATAAATACCTGTTTTATCCAGGTATTCGTCACGGGCGCGGGCTACTTCAATCAGGGCAGTAGCCTGACCTCTCCCTATTCCTTTCTGCTCCCTGGTAATACAAATTGAGCCTCCTCCGATACCAACCTTTACGAAATCTGCTCCTGCTTCGGCCAGATAGAGGAATCCTTCTTTATCAACTATGTTACCGGCACCGATTTTTATTTTGTCACCATATATCTCTCTGATGTATCCGATAGTATCTTTTTGCCATTCTGTAAAACCATCCGAGGAGTCAATACATAAAATATCTGCCCCGGCATCAACCAGCACAGGCACACGTTCCCTGTAGTCTCTAGTATTGATGCCGGCGCCAACAATTAAGCGCTTTTGGGAATCTGACAATTCATTCGGATTTTCCTTATGATTATCGTAATCTTTTCTGAAGACAAAGTATTTTAATCTCTGATCTTTGTCAATAATGGGCAGTGTGTTTAATTTATGATCCCAGATTATGTCATTAGCATCATTTAATGTTATTCCGAGATTTCCGGTTATTAGTTTGGAAAAAGGAGTCATAAAATCCTTAACCTTTTTGTCATAACTATCCTTGTTTGGCCGGTAGTCCCTTCCTGTAACAACTCCTGATAGTATTCCATTTGATGTTCCGTCATCAGTTATTCCTATTGTTGAATACCCTGTTCTTTCCTTAAGGTCAATTACATCATTCAGGGTATTTTCAGGTGTCAGGTTGGCATTACTTATTACGAATCCTGCTTTATACTTTTTAACTTTTTTTACCATCTCAGCCTGTTGTTCTATTGATTGTGAACCAAATACAAAAGACAGTCCACCGTTCTTTGCTAAAGCTATAGCCATATTGCTGTCAGATACAGACTGCATAATTGCCGAAACAAATGGTATATTAAGCTCAATATCAGGGATTTGATCCTTTTGAAATTTAACCAGCGGAGTTCTTAAACTGACCTTAGCCGGATAACAATCCTTAGTTGTTAATCCGGGGATTAAGATATACTCACTGAATGTTCTTGAAATATCATCGATAATATGTGGCATAGTGTTTTCTTTTTTAGGAATTGTTCAAAGTTATGGAATACCATTAAATAATCCATTTTAAATTGTGAGGATATTGATGACATTCTCTGTCCGGCCGTACATGATTCGCTTATTTCCCCAATGCTTTATTATTCCGGTTTGTCTATTTTTTCAAATATTAGTTTGTATATACACACAGTTGCATCGTCCGCTAATTTTTTACGCAGGGTTATTGTTTTCAACTCATCTGTTATATCTATTTCGCCTGCATAAATGATTTTCCCTCCTTCGGCCGGGGTTTCAATATCTGTGGGTATCCAATCCGATATTTTTTTTAAACGCTGCCATACGCTGAAAGGACTGCCATTTTCGGTTTTGCCATATTCGATATGCAGTTTGTATCGGCCGTTGTCCAGCTGTGGCAGCGACACCCGCACAATAGGAACAGCTTCAAGGTCTATGTTTGATGTCCATGAATCAACTTTTTTCAGGCCAAAGATTATTCCCGGATCCTGGTAATCGGCAGTAGCATTCCAATAGAGTGAAAATAACATACCCTGAGGAGTCAATTTTTCGAGACGAGGAATTTTAGCAACCTTTTCGTCTATTCTTATCTCAGTATTTTCATATTGTGGTTTTTCTGCATAAAACAAACCAATAGAGGTATAATCTGCTTTTACATTAGTCTTATCCTCGGGTTGATGTTCTATGGTAAGCCTGAACGATGTATTAAAATTCAGTTTATCAGAAAGATAGAAACGATATCCGCCTGTACGTGAAGTCATCTTATCGTATGCCAGCGAACCATGTAAAGGAAGACTTATACCTGTGTCCCATTTGTCCATAACAGCATAGTACCCTCCGTTGAAGTAGTCTTCCGAACCTGTCCCGTGCATTCTCATCTTTCCATCTATGATTGTGCGGTCATCCCCTTCGAAAAAAATGGTATGGTCTTCAAGACCTTGTACTATCAGTATTGTACCTATGTAATGGCCTTTCCCTTTTATATCTGCGATCACATGCGGAACAGCCTGCGGTATATTATATGCCCTTCCGGACCGGGCATACAGCTTGCCTTCTTTGTTTGCATCCCTTTTGTCTTCAGTATAATATATTGTTCCTGATATCAGCAATTCTTCAGGATCATTTGCATTGAGCTTGTTGTAATTCAATTTTATTTCAGCAGAATTATCATATGGCATAGGTAAATAAGAATACATTTTATTTTGGTCTGTACCCAGTAAAACCGATTGCATGGCAGGTTTGCCGTATGCAAAGCCAAAAAAGTCATGCAGCGGAAGTTCAAGAGCATTCTTAGATTCATTATCCCACCGGGCAGTCAGCATTACCTTGCGATATGCCTGTAACAGGTCGCTTCCGGCACCAAGCTCTATTCCCGCTATGCACCCTCCCTTTATATCCTTAAAGATGACTTCTTCAGTACCCTGACGCAAAATGAGGTTTATCTTTTTTGTTTTCAGGTTGGCTCCGTATGATTGAAGCGGCGAACTTTGTTTGTTCCAGACAGCTGCAATTTTTTCAAACATATCTTTGTAATCATCAATCATTTCGATTGAGAATGATTTCATTTTCTCATTTTTTGTCAGGCTACGGTATTGTGTCTGGTGAAATCGCAGGGTTTTACCTGCATACACAATTTTTAATGATTTTTCATAAGGTATGGGCAGGTAACAATAATATCCGCCTATTTCGCTATTGCACAGGGGCGAAACAAATGGATAGCTATTGCCTGTAAACAAGTCGATGAATGGAATGTTAATTCTTGGTGTTTTTTCTCCATCAAAATAGAATTTTATGGTGTCTGCCGATGGGGTAGGAGTCCAGATCCGATTGATAACACCCGGACCTTTCAGGTCAGCCATAACCAGTCCTTCAGCTTCCTCCCTGATAAAGGAATATTTTCCTGAAAACCCATCATCATTACCGCCTGTTCTATCGTAACTGGATAATTGCTCAATTTTACCTGTACGGTATAACGACAGCCGGGAAATATCTGCAAGGTTTTGCAATTCCTGCCTGTAATTGTCAGTTTGTGCCGGCAAATTCAGGAAAGTGCTTAAAAAGAGTACAATAAATAATTTTTGTTTCATCCTTATATAATTTTTATTTTAAAGGCCGGATGGCCTGTTCCGCCTCAAGCGGGAGAACTTCTTTTTGAAACCGGCACGTCAATAAAATTAGTAAATATTGCTGAGACCGCAAACGGCCGGCGAATGAACTCCCGATTTCAATTCAGATAGCCATTCAGTTTTCCATCTATTCCAGGGATCCGGAGCCTGGTGTTGAATATTACTTGGTTTCCGCACATAATTGGTGGTGACATTATAAAAGGTCCCGACGGTATAGAACTCCTCGTTTTGAGTTTACCCGGTATCCAATTGAGATGATATCATCAAGGTTATAATGCTTTAAAGTCCTGGTTAGGTTTTTGTCATCTTCTTTTTGAACTACCGGTTAATCCTCGGTAGTTGCTTTTTTAATTATGGAATATTTTTCTGCCTGATTCGTCCATGAACCTTTTGCGTGGTACAGAAATGTTTTAAATGGCACAGGCGCGTATCCGGGTGCAGGACTGAAACTGATCCTGGTAGGAGCTATACATTAAAGAAAGGGATAAGATATAGGTTTAATAAATTTTCAGGCAGGTCTCTTTTTTAATTCATCAATTGATTTTGTAAGTGCAATTATTTCTTTTTTTAATTCTTTTATATCTTTTGCGCCTGCTACCGGTGCATCTTTTTCTTCGGCATCGCGACCTATAAAAAACGTGGCAAAGGTGGCGGTGACATAGCCAAAAATAGTGTACCCAAAAACTGCTATTAAAAATGCAAGTGTCCTGCCTTCAGGAGTGGAAGGATTAAATTCATTGCCTGCCGTTATAACCCTCATGGCTGTCCACCATAAAGCC
>JBBQJD010000059.1:0-23924 GCA_038325595.1 Bacteroidales bacterium
TTGACAATGCAATAAAAAACAATCAAAATGTGTTACAAGCATTAAATGTCATCGCCGAGCACAAAAGATGCTGATTCGTTCTGTATTTATTAACTTTAGGCATTTTAGGCACTCCAAACTCTAGGCACTGATTAGTTACAAACTTTTTAATAATTGTATTTTTTATTTTTTAATAATTCAATACCTGCGCCTGCTGTAAAGCTGGTTCTTTTAAACACCTGAATTATTACATCTTATGTGCAAAAATTTACAAAATTAAATCTCTTAATGTGAGAATTATGTAACATTCTTTACTTTTAATGTACATACTTCCACAATTATCATTATGATCTTTGTTTTCTTGTTTTTAACCTACCGACAGGAGAGTTTTTATGGATGATTAAGACTGTGTAACTAAAACTAATTTTAAAGGTTATGAAAAAATTTCTGTTTATTGTCTTCCTGTTTTTTTCACACAAAGCAATTGCTCCGGACGTAAAAATCATTACACTTTTCAAGACCTATCCTGTGAATATCTATGGCAGGCTTATTAAAGCTATCGTTTGCGTAGAGAGTGAAGGAGATACTCTTGCTTACAATATTCTTGAAGATGCTTACGGCGCTTTTCAGATCCGACCAATAAGACTTCTTGATTTTAATCAGCGTACCGGTAAAAACTACAGCCTGAATGATTGTTACAGATTTGAAATCTCCAAAGAAATTTTTCTTTATTACGCAACAAAAACTCCAACATCTGATAATTTTGAACTCATTTCGCGAAACTGGAATGGTTCAGGAACAATGACACTCGATTACTGGAGGAAAGTGAAAGCTTTCTTATGATTATTTCTTATGACCTATCACACTCAGACAGCTAATTCCATTCCTTATCCGACCCGATTCGGATCAATGCATCATTTTAATAGAAAACTGGTTCTTAAGCTGTAACAATTAAATTGTGTAACATAAATCAGAAATTGTATAACAAATTAAAAACAAATCCACATTAATTTTGTCTAACAGAAATAATTTTAAAATTTGAATAAATATGAAAAAAACGATTTTTTTAGTGCTCGTGATCATGCTATCATTGGGTGCCTCTACAGCATTCGCTGAAAAATTAAATTCGCCTGAAAAGAATGCTATTCCCGCTAAATCGGAAAACAAGCTATCCGAAGAAGAAATTAACCGGTTGACAAAACGGGTTGAAGAGATTCGTGATATTGATAAATCAGATCTTAATGCAAAGGAGAAGCGTGCACTAAGGACGGAACTTAAAGAAATAAAAGCGAATGTAAGGGCAAACGGAGGATATGTTTACATAGGAGCCGGAACACTTATACTTATTATTATTCTGGTTATTCTCCTGGTATGATAACCATGAAACGGGAATAATCTGCCAATATTTGATGATGAAGGTTAGTTAGGGTTAGGGTTAGGTTAGGTTAGGGAAGGTTAGGTTAGGGAAGAGGGTTGCTATGCGGCCCTCTTCTTGATTTATATAATCTTATCATTTATGTATAATTGATAAATAGTTGATTATATAGAAGTTATGATCTGTTTTAAATGTGGGAATTATGTAAATTTTAGAAGCAATTGTGTAACATTCAAAATCTTCATAACATTTAATTTTGATCATCTGATGTAAAATAGCTTCTTAAAGTGATGTTCAGCCAACTTATAATGCAAAAGAGATGTATATAGAAAAGGAATCATTCAGTTCAGCTTCATCTCATGACACAACGAAAAAAAACGGATTATTTTCATCTTTTGATCTGCCGGTGCTTATAGAGAACCTCAAACACGATCATGCCTGGAAAAAAGGAGAACTGAAGGCAATGATACTTTTGAAGAATCCCTCGAAAAAAATCGTTTTGGCAATCTTACATGAAGAAACAGAAATCAGATCTTTTCAATCAGATGATTCGACAATCTTCAGAATAATTGAAGGAAAGGCAAAATTCCAGATCGGAAACGATACTGTTATCCTTAAAAAAGGGGAATTACTCACCTTGAATGAAAAAGTTAAATACAAGATTAATTCTCTTGAAGAAACAGCGCTTCTTATAATACTTACAACGGCAAAATAGAACATGGAGATTTAATTATGAGACAGCTTTATAAAATATCTTTTCTCTTCATACTTATAACCATAACTTCTTGTGCCCGGCAGGAATTATACCGTCAGGGCTACAACAACCGGCAAGGGAACGGAAGTGTACAGCTCTTTTATGATCAATTAAGTCCATATGGCCAATGGACAACCTATCCTGATTATGATTATGTATGGATTCCAAATGCCGGCCGTAACTTTTTTCCATATTCCACCAAAGGACAATGGGTTATGACTGATTATGGATGGACATGGCTTTCAGACTATCCATGGGGCTGGGCTGCTTTCCATTATGGCAGATGGGATTATGATAATTATCTGGGTTGGTTTTGGATCCCCGGAGATGAATGGGGACCTTCGTGGGTAACCTGGAGAAGAGCTAACGGATATTATGGCTGGGCACCAATGCGTCCTGGAATGAATATAAACCTTAGCATTACAGGAGGATCAAGAGATATAGACCGATGGGTGTTTGTACATGAAAGGGACTTTGGAAGGCCTGATATACAAAGACGTTATGTAAGCCGCCGTAATAATGAAAACATTTTTAGAAACTCCACAATCATTAACAACACCTATATTGATAATAACAGAAATGTGACATACGTATCAGGTCCCCGTGCTGAGGAGGTTCAGAGAGCAACAGGCAGGAGAGTTAACCGGTTAGCAGTTCAGGATCATGAAAGGCCTGGTGAGAGAGTAAGTAACTCGAGGCTGCAGATATACAGGCCACAAATCAGACAATCGAATGGAATGGGTGACAGAGCTGCTCCAACGAGGGTAGCTGAACCAGAGGAAATACGTACCAGAGGAGAGAGAAGTTCTGTAAACCCCAGAATAGATCAGAGAACAGAAAAGCCTGAGGTTATCAGGCAGGAACAGCCGGTAAGAAGAGAGCAGGCTCAGGAGAGAGAAGTACGTAACAGATCGGAAAGGCAACAACGTGTTAAACAAAACAATGAACCTGCTTTAAATTCCATAAATCAAGACTCTGTAAGAACAATCCGCCAAAAGCAAACCAGATCTGACCGGGATGGAAATAAGACCCGGAGAAGATTTTAACAAGGTTTGATCCTCCAAATATTATCAAATGTGAGAATTCTGTAAATTTTAACAGGAATTATGTAACACCTGAAAATGGGGCCATTCATATATTTACTGATAGCCAAATGAATGTCTGTTAAAACTATCTTAAAATGAAATATTGGAATAAAAAGAAAAATAAACTTAAGCTTAGATTTAAAGAAATAACTATCAGGGATTTGAACTATAATTTGGGTGAAGAAGCGGATATGCTGGAAAAATTAAAGGATAAAATCGGAATGTCAAAGCAAGACCTGCTTAAGATTATTATCGAATATTGAACAATTATTATTAACTTCCCTGTCATATGTTACTGATTGTAAAATACATGAGAAGCGAACGATGTAAAATGATCGTTGCTGAAGAATTGAGTAAATTAAATATACCATATAAATATATTGAGTTGGGCGAGGTGGAACTGGCTGAAGAAGTACCTGATGAAACACTTCAGATATTGGATACAGCCTTAAGAAAGTATAAACTCGCATTGATGATAAACAACAAAAGCATCATCACAAAGAAGATCAAAGAAGCAGTAATAGACCTTGTTTATTGCACTGACGGATTGAACAAGCCTAATTTTTCCGAATTTATTAGCGATAAGGTAAATTATGATTATAATTATCTTAGTAAGATTTTTTCTGAACAGGAAGGCAAACCCATTGAAAAATACTTTATTGAACAAAGAATAGAACGTGTAAAAGTGATGTTGTTCCAGGAAAAAGCAAGTCTGAATGAAATTGCTTATAAAATGCTCTACAGCAGTGTAGCCCATTTATCAAATCAATTCAAAAAAGTTACGGGTGTAACTCCTTACCATTTCAGGCAACTGCATGCAAAAGAAAGCAGAGTAAATAAATCAGCTGATATGTGATCCGGTCATTCATTATTTTTCCGTCATCAAGGTTCAATATCCTTTTTCTGCACTTATTCATTTTATTAAGTTCATTTATATATATACCTTCTTACTCGCAGGAATATTTTCAGCAGGAGGTGAATATAAAAATTAATGTAAAGCTTAATGATAAAAACCACGAGCTGAATGGGTTTGAATCAGTTCATTACATAAATAATTCACCGGATACACTCCTGTACCTGTATTTTCACCTCTGGCCTAATGCATATTCAGGAAACAACACTGCTCTGGCAAAACAGCTTATTAATTCGAAGGGCAGACAGAAGCTATTCAAAGACAAGGAACTTAAGGGATTTATTGATTCACTTGATTTCAGAATAGATAGTTTAAGTGTACAATGGAATTTGTTGCCTGATAATCCCGATATTTGCACTATATTTCTTAATAATCCCCTTAAGCCTTATGATACCATTCTTATTACAACACCCTTTCATGTAAGGATACCTTTAGGTGTAACTTCAAGATTAGGGCATATCGGCGAATCTTATCAGATCTCCCAATGGTTTCCAAAACCGGCTGTTTACGATTTAAATGGATGGCATCACATGCCTTATCTTGATCAGGGTGAGTTCTATTCTGAATTTGGATATTATGATGTAAGTATTACGCTTCCTTCCAATTATGTGGTTGGATCCACAGGGAATCTGCAAAATGAATCCGAAAAGGAATGGCTTCAAAGTCTTGCAAATGACACTGCCTGGAAACAATTTCCTGACATCATCTCGCATGGCTTCCCCGAGTCTTCGGATCAATATAAAACATTGAGATATACAGGACATAATATTCATGATTTCGCATGGTTTGCCGATAAAAGATTTCATGTTCAAACAGGTGAAGTTCAGCTCCTTTTTTCATCCGGAAAAGTATCAACTATGGTATTATTCACCAATGAACAGATAGGTCTCTGGAAAAATGCGCTAAGCTATATCAATAATTCAATAGAGTATTTTTCGCAACTTATTGGCGATTATCCATATGATTCATACACCGCAGTCCAGAGCACCCTCAGTGCCGGACTCGGCATGGAATATCCCGGCATCACAGTAATCGGGCGTACAAAAGATGCCTTTGAACTTGATGAAGTGATATCACATGAAGTATGTCATAGCTGGTTCTATGGTGCGATAGGATCAGATGAAAGACGTTATCCTTACCTTGATGAAGGTATTGCAAGTGCCTATACCACACGTTATATGAATGAGAAATATCCTGAACAGAAGTTGTGGAAAATTTATTTTAAAAATATTAAAACGGCAAGATTTTTTGGTGTTGATAAAATGCCTGGATCCTTAGTGAATGATCTTGAATGGCTTATTTATGCCAGGAACAATCTCGAGCAGCCGATTAATCTTCCTTCACCTTATTTTACTTCATTAAATTACGATCTTATGCTTTATTATAAAGCACCTCTTGGATTCAATTATCTGAATAAATATCTGGGAGACAGTATATATAATAAGGCAATGCAACAATATTACTGCGCATGGAAATTCCGGCATCCGTCTCCCTCAGATCTGCAATCAAAGCTTGAATCAGTATCCGGAAGGAACCTGGATTGGTTTTTCAATGATTTTATCGGAACAACAAAAAGGCTTGATTATAAAATCCTAAAGTCATCAGGCAGGCAGCTGCTTGTTAAAAATAATGCAGAATTGGCTGTTCCTTTGATTATTTCAGGGATGAAAAAAGATACCTCCACTTTTGAACAATGGTATGAAGGATTTGAAGGAAAGAAATGGATGGAATTGCCACCGGGTGATTATAAGGAAGTTAAAATTGATCCAAACCATGTGATGCCTGAATTATACAGGCTTAATAATAATATCAGAATGTCAGGCTTTTTAAAGAAAGCTGATCCGGTCAGGATCCGGTTTTATTTCACCATTGATGATCCTGATAAAAGATCACTGATATATGTTCCTGTACTGAACTGGAACAGGGAGGATGGATTTATGGTCGGCATAGCAATGAACAATGGAACTATTCTGCCAAAAAAAATTGAATATTCTATTGTACCGTTCTTTTCATTCAAGAATCCTGATATTGAGGGATCTTCAGGAATTTCTTTCAAAATAATGCCCTGGAATACCTTAATAAGAATGGCTTTAATTACAGTTGATGGAACGAAATTCGGAGCACCTTTTCAAAATTATTATACTGCAAAACTCAGAACAGATTTATATTTTCGGAGTAACCGGGTATATAACAATCACAGAATATTCGGCAGTTATAATCTTGCATCAGACCTGCAGATGATTGAAAATGGTGAGAAAGCCGGGATGAACACTTATATCCAGGTTGGCTACAACTTTACGAAAACGGGACTGTTTAATCCTCTGAACCTTACATCTCTTATTGAACTCAATGGATCTTTTCAAAAAACAGCTTTGGATTTAAATTATAAATATAATTATAACGGCAGCAAGAGAGGACTTGAGATAAAGTTATTCACAGGAATGATGCTTAAAAACAAAGAAGCTGACTCTTTTTATGCTCTCGCGCCTTCAGGTAGGAGCGGCAGTGAATTATATCTGTATCAGGGTACCTATCCGGACAGGTTTAGTTATTTTCCGGAAAACTTCTGGTCAAGACAAATGACCCTATCGGAAGGAGGACTTATTTCACAGGTTAATGATAGCCTGGGTTACAGCAGGTTTCTCATATCATTGACATTAACAAGTACTTTGCCCGGACCATTGGCGATGCTTCCTGTGAGGCCTTTTATTAATGTGCTCCTAAATCGAGCGGACGAATCTCAATCATCAGAACTTTTTTTCGAAGGAGGAGTGAAAACGGGTTTCTGGAACATATTTGAGATATATGTTCCTATCCTGGTTTCAAATAATATAGAATCTGTCACAGGATCATTTAAAGACAGAATAAGATTTATCCTTAATCTTGAGACTTTCCTCAGGATTAAACTAAACTGACCTTATAAATCGTTTTTTTATTGAATGTGGGAATAATATAACAAAGTTAAAACATTATGTAAGCAATATGGTTTACTATGAACATAACTTTGTAAAGGAACGTACTATCTGAGAAAAAAATCCAATGAATGGTAACAGGAAAAAACATTAAAATACTTATCCTTGAAGACAATCCATCTGATTCTATACTGATAATAGATCAGATAAAAAGAGACAAAATTGGTTTCGCTTACAGGCATGTAGGTAGTAAAAAGGAATATCTGGCAGAACTTAACAATTTTAAGCCGGATATTATTATTTCCGATTATACGCTTCCACAATTCAATGGTATGCAGGCTCTTAATATAAGAAATGAGATTGCCCCGTCAGTTTCCTTTATCCTTGTAACCGGTTCAGCTGATGAGGAAGTAGCTGTTTCCTGCATGAAAGCAGGAGCTGACGATTATCTTATAAAACGAAACCTGTACCGTTTGGGTGAAGCTATTAAATCAGCACTGCAGAAGAAAGAGCTGGTACAACAGAAGGAGGCTGCAGAAAAGAGACTTGAGGAGAATGAAAAGAAATACAGACTGATGGTAGATCTTTCTCCTGATGCCATCCTTATTCACAATGTGGATGGAATTCAATTTGCAAATTCAACTGCCCTAAAGCTCTTAGGGGCTGGATCCTTTGAGGAATTACAGAATATACCTATTATGTCTTTTATACATCCTGACTACAGGGATCTTGCTTTAAACAGGATTAAGAAGATCTATAAGACAGGAGAACCTACTGATTATATCGAAGAGAAATATGTAGATCTGAATAATAAAATAATTGATGTAGAGGTAATAGGTCTCCCTGTGACTTATACAGGCAAACCTTCAATACAGGTTATCGCAAGAGATATATCCTCAAGGAAAAATGTTGAATCGGAGTTAATTAAAGCAAAGGAAAAAGCGGAAGAAAGTGACCGGCTTAAATCAGCTTTCCTGCAGAATATCTCTCACGAAATAAGGACTCCCCTCAATGCCATAATCGGATTTACCGCACTTCTTAATGAGCCAGGGCTTGATGATGAAAGCAGAAAATCATACACAGAGATAATTACACAAAGCAGTGATCAGCTGCTTGCAATAGTCATTGATATTATAGAAATTTCTAATATTCAGGCAGGTATTTTCAAATTTGAAAAATCTGAAATGAACCTGAATTCATTTATGGATAATGTATTCAATCTGTTTAATGGAAAAATTTCTAAAAAAAATATAAAATTCACCTTTAAAAAATCCCTGCCGGATAATGATTCCAATATAATGACTGATAGCATAAAATTAGGACAGGTTCTTGCAAACCTTCTTAGCAATGCTTTAAAATTTACATCACAGGGAAAAATAGAATTCGGATATACCCTGAAAGATGGAAACATCATGTTTTATGTTTCGGATACTGGTATCGGAATAGCAGAAAATCATCATTCAATGATTTTTGATCATTTTTACCAGGTTGAACCGTTGGCTGCAAACCTGTATGAGGGAACAGGCCTTGGTCTGTCTATTTCAAAAGCATATGTCGAGCTGCAGAGTGGTAAAATCTGGCTGAGATCTGAACCCGGAAAAGGTTCAGTGTTTTATTTCACTATACCTTATGAAAAAGTCACCAAACCTGAAGAAAATGAAAATCAAAGTGTTACAACAGGCATGGGAGAGGAGATTAATTCTAAAACCTTGCTGATAGCGGAAGATGACAATAACAATTATAATTTGATGAAACAATTGCTATCCGATCTTAATATCAAGATAATCAGGGCTTCGAATGGCATTGAAGCTGTCGATATCTGCCGGTCGGGAGAAAAGATTGATATGATTTTAATGGATATTAAAATGCCTCTTATGGATGGGTATGAAGCTACAAAACAAATACTGGAACAATCACCTGAAATAAAAATAATTGCTCAGACAGCCTACTCCGATGACAAGGAAAAGGCATTGAGATCTGGATGCAAGGGTTTTATTTCAAAACCATTCGACAGATATCATCTGAGGACTCTTGTTACAGAATATTTATAATGAAAGTAAATTTACTTTGAAACTGAAGAAAGGTCTGAATAAGAACCATGCAGAAACATGAAAAATCAAGCGATAGAGAAATATTAAAATGCTGAAACAAAAGTCAATAGTAATTGTTTTAATTGAATCAGAGCAGGAATATATTTCATAATAATAATAATTGCATCAGGAGGATATATCAATAATCAAAGGTGATGAAAACTTTAGTTTTTGTATTGTTTCTTATGATCTCATCCGGACTCATGGGACAAAACCAGCAATCGGTAGTAAACATACGAAAAAATGCATCGGACACAGATAAATATGCTTCCCTGATAAATACTGAAATAAAACCTGGGGAAATAATATTTCCGAATGCTTTTAAATGGAATGGCACCGGGCCAACAGGTGGTTATTGGACAGAAAATCAAACAGATGACCATATATTCAGACCATTTACCAGAAATGTCATCAATTATAAGCTTAAGATCTATACCCGCTGGGGTAATCTGATTTATGAGAGTTCTGACCTGAACAAGGGTTGGGATGGTTATTCCAGAGATGGAAATCTGGCTCCACAGGCTGTTTATGTATGGATTGCAACAGGTAAATTCACCGATGGTAATAATTTTAATAAAATCGGAGATATAACTTTCCTGCATTAAAATCCGGAAATTTATATTATCACATTGCATCATAGGCCTGTCGATCTCCGGCATCGGTTAACAGTAAGCCTTATACAATAAATTGTAGAAATTAGCAAATATTGCAGATTGGTCAAATTGCTTATTTTTGAACTTTTTAAATTAAGGTTTATGATAGAATTTCTGAAGAGATCTTCACTTAAAGTATTCTGGAAAATTTATAAGGTGTTTCTACCGGAAAAATCTATTGCAAAAACCTTCAGTGGTGAATTCTTCAGCAATAAATATCTGTTGAAATTGAACATCAGACAAATCATTTGGTGCTATGTCAATGGTTTTCTGCCAAAAGAATATTTTGCGTTTGATTTAAAGCACAATGATCCGGGGAAATACCTGGGAAGATTAAACAACATCAGAAGAGCAGCAATTAATGGAGAATACAGTTATATTCTGGGGAATAAAATATTTCTTGAACGGCATCTTAAGGCAGTAATTAAAGGAATAGACAAACTCCATGTGATTGAAAATATAGCCTACATTGAAAATGGAAAGCTGAAGTCCATTAATAATAATGTAAACACCGGAAAATTCACATCACTGTTACCTTTGCTTGAAAAAATGGACCTGATATTGAAACCTGTTTCCGGTTCCATGGGAAGAGGAGTATTCCTTCTCCAGAAGAATGAGGATCATTTTTTGATTGATAACAGGAAAACCAGTTGGGAAGAACTTGTTTCCCAATTGGATAAGCTTAATAATTATCTGATTCAGGAAAGATTTGTACAGCGTGGCTTTAGTCATGATATTTATCCGGTTTCACTTAACTGCCTGAGAATATGCACAATGACAGATCCTTTTACCAACGAACCTTTTATCCCTTATGCACTACATAGATTTGGTTCACGCGATTCAGGGTACACCGACAATTCAAGTCTTGGAGGAATATCTGCTGTTATTGGAGAAGATGGAAGAATGGAACAGGCCAGAGCTCTTAACAGGGAAGGTGAAATTGAAGTTTATGAGTCTCATCCTCTGACTAATAAACGCATTTACAAAGAACAGATTCCCGACTGGAGAAATATATCAGAAAGCATCATTGAAATGGCCAGAAGAATGCCCTACCTGAATAATATTGGATGGGATGTTGTACTTTCAGATGGTGAATTATATATCCTCGAAGGGAATATAGGTCCTGGTGTTAATATAATCCAGGTTCATAAACCCCTGAGCGACATTCCACAAGCCTGGGCTTTTTATAAGCACCATAAGTTTATTAAGTAATATTTTTTCAGGAATCAAAATAACCTGAAGTATGTAATTTTATAACTGAAAACACGAAAATCAGACTATTACGCATTTCTTTGTCATATGTCTGAAACCATCAGGTTGCTTGGTTGTTTAATGAATATAAGATTGTATCTTCATTTTTCCATGCCCGATGAGCCCGGATTTTCTTAATCTATACTGCACGTGAGAATACAATATTTCAAAAAGATTTCATTAAAGATATGCTGGAGAATTTTGATGACTATTATTCCGCGAAATAGTTCTTTAAGAACCTTTAGCGGTGAGTTCTTTGGCAACACATACCTTTTGAAATTGAATATCAGACAAATAATCTGGTGTTATTCAAAAGGATTTCTGCCTAAGGAATATTTTGTATATAATTTATCCCGTAATGATTACAGGAAGTACCTGCCACAATTAAATAATATCAGGAAAGCATCAATCAATGGACAGTATGGTCATGTGCTCGGAAACAAGATAATGTTTGAGAGGCAAATAAAATCAGTTATTGAAGAAATTGAGCATCTGCATGTTATAGAGAATATCGGATACATAGATGACGGCATCCTTAAGTCATTTCATAAAGATATTAAAACAGGAAAATTTAATTCCTTAATTCATTTTTTGGAAAAAAAAGATTTGATACTTAAACCTGTATCAGGTTCAAAAGGAAGAGGAGTATTGCTTCTTCAGAAAAAAGATCAGAACTATTTGCTTGATAATATTGAAATGAACTTTGATGAGATTGTTGTGAAGTTAACCTCTCTCAACGATTACCTTATTCAGGAAAAATTTGTTCAGGTTGGAATCAGTCACGACATCTATACTGGTTCATTGAATACAATGAGGATCTGTACTATGATCGATCCGGAGAATAGTCAGCCTTTCATTGCTTATGCAATTCACCGGTTCGGATCACCTGACTCGGGTAATACTGACAACTTCAGCAAGGGAGGCATCTCTGCACGCATTTCCCCTGATGGAAGATTAAGTAAAGGAAAAGTTCTTGATAATGAAGGTAATATAAAAACTTTTGAATTTCATCCTATCAGTAATAAGCGAATTTATAATGAGCAAATTCCTAACTGGGAAAACATTACAAAGAGTCTTCTTGAAATGGTCAGAAGAATACCATTCCTGAAACATGTAGGATGGGATGTCATTTATTCAAATAGTGAAATATATATACTCGAAGGTAACATTGGTCCCGGTATTAACCTGATTCAGATTCATCAGCCTTTGAAGGAAGTAGCACCGGTTTGGAATTTTTTTAAACATTACAGATTCATAGAATCCGATTAAGACGATTCACCGCAACAATCATAAGAGTTTTTCATTGTTTTCAGTACATGAATTTGATTATCTTTGATTATATCTCGTAAAAAGATTAAACAATTGATCAAAACATGAAAATCAGGAAAAATGTAAAAGGACGCCGGGAATTCATTTCCATGCTTTCAGCTGCAGCAGCCATGGGATTTATTGGAGCAACCAGGATCAAAGAAGAGTCTCTGCAATATCGTGAAGATGAAAATCTTCAGAAGGTACCTGTATTGCCTGAGATATCACTTGGAAAACATCGTATCAGCAGGTTGATTTGCGGTTCGAACCCAATTCTTGGCTACTCTTATCTGGGATCCCATACCGACCGGCATATGAGGGAATACTTTACTACTGAAAGGACTGCAGAATTCCTCCAGGACTGTGAACAGGCAGGCATTACAGCCCACCAGATATCGGGCAGATTTGATTACCTTCACCCGTTACGTGAAAAGGGTTCAAAACTCAGATTCATTTGTCTTCATGACCAGCGCGAAAAGATCATTGACGATATAAAGATGGCTCAGCCTATTGCAATGGTCCATCATGGAGGTGTTACAGATCGTTTGTTTGCAGAAGGAAAATCAGCGACTGTGCATGATTATGTAAAAGCAGTCAGAGATACAGGACTGCTTGCCGGTGTTTCTGCTCACAATCCCGATGTTATTAAACAAATAGCCGATGAAGGTTGGGAGGTTGATTTCTTTATGACGTGCTTTTATTTTTTAACGCGAAAGCATGACAAAGGAGAGCCACAGTCAACTCTTCCTGTGGGTGGCTACAATTTTTCCGGGAACGATCCGGCGAATATGACCAATGTGATCCGGCAGGTAAAACAGCCTTGCTTAGCCTTTAAGATACTTGGTGCAGGTCGCCTTTGTTCCAACCAGGAAGCTGTTAAGTCGGCTTTTCAGTATGCCTTTGAGAATATCAAGCCTATAGATGGAGTAATTGTGGGAATGTTCCCCTGGTCTTTCAATGAGATAAGCGCAAACGCTAACTATGCCAGAGAATTGGGAGTATAAACAGTACAGCTTTGAAGTTTAGTCTGGTATCATGGAAAGAATAAAAAAATACATATTTTTCTTCCTGGCATTTGGTATTATACTGAATTCTTCATATATACTTCCTGATGAAAATAATTCTTTTCCCAATCCAAAGGATCATATTCCGGTTTTTCCAGGTGCTGTTGGTTTTGGATCTGAAACAGTTGCCGGGCGCGGGGGTATGGTAATTAAGGTAACTAATTTAAATTCTGCGGGTAATGGCTCGCTGAAAGCTGCCCTTGATATTTCAGTACCAAGGGTTGTTGTTTTTGAAGTAGCCGGGACCATCCAATTGTCAGCAGATTTGTTTATCAGGAATCCTTATATCACAATAGCAGGACAAACAGCCCCAGGCCCGGGAATAACTATTCGTGGAGCATCCATTACAGTTCTGACTCATGATGTATTGATCCAGCATATCCGCATCAGGGTAGGAGATGCCCCACATGGCCCTGGTAAGGAAGACCGCGATGCCCTGAAGATCCATAATAACTATAAAGAGACTTATAATGTTGTCATCGATCATTGTTCGTTTAGCTGGAGCATCGATGAAAATATTTCGGTTGCCCACCCGGGAATTTATAACATTTCATTCACCAATTGTATTATCAGTGAAGGACTGTACATAGCTGGGCATCCTGAATATCCGGCCGGAACACCACATTCAAAAGGTTTGATGATCGGACCTGGTGTAAAAAATGTCACAGTATATGGAAATCTCTTTGCTCATAACCATCAGCGAAATATCCAGGTTGGAGATCCGAGTTCAAGGAATATTGAAGAAGTAAATAATGTGATTTATAACTGGGGCAGCACGGCAGCAGATACCTATGGGGATCTGAATGTAATAGGAAATCTCTTTATTGCCGGTGAAAACACTACCGGACCAAGCATTCAGACAAGGAGCAAACAGGCAAGATTATATGCTTCAGACAATATTGGCGCAGTATGGCGTCAGGGCAGCATACCAACACAGGAACCAGTTACTTCGTCGGGCATCCCCGAATCAAGGATCATGCATTCCTCGGAAGTATTTGATTATATTATTAAAAATGCCGGTGCACGCCCGTCGGATCGTGATGATGTAGATAAGAGAATAATACATGAGGTAAAGACCAGAACAGGAGTGTTTAAAAATTCTGTTGCAGAGGCGGGAGGATGGCCTGATCTTGGCCAGCACATAAGATCTGTTAACAGGGAAATCCCGGGAGCGGGTCCTATTCCTTCCAAACCTAAAGCCGATAGTGATGGTGATGGTTATACGGATGTTGAGGAATGGATGCATAAACTCTCATCGCAACTTGATAACAACGAATGATTAATATTTAGCACCTTAAATCCAGTATATCAATGAAATATAGAAATCTGGGAAACACCGGAATACAATTATCTGCAATAGGCCTAGGATGCATGGGCATGAGCCATGCTTATACAGGTAGAGACGATAATGAATCAATTGCTACATTAAACAGGTCAATAGAATTAGGCATAAATTTTTGGGATACAGCCGACATGTACGGGAACGGAGAAAATGAAAACCTTATTTCAAAAGTGCTTGTTCCAAACCGGGATAAGGTTTTTATTGCTACCAAATTCGGGTTCAGGGCAATTCCAGGCAATCCTTTTTTTCTCGATGCATCGCCTGGTTACATGAAAGGCGCCATAGAGGCAAGTTTAAAAAGGTTGAAGGTAGAAACAATAGATCTGTATTATGCTCATCGCATAGATCCTAAAGTACCGGTGGAAGAAATGGTGGGAGCCATGAGCGAACTTGTCAAAGAGGGAAAAGTACGGTTCCTTGGATTATCGGAAGCATCGGCAAGTTCAATAAGGAAAGCTAATGCTGTTCATCCTGTTTCAGCTCTGCAAAATGAATTTTCCATCCTGACCCGGGATTCTGAAAGAGAAATGATACCCCTGTGTAAAGAGCTCAATATTACGTTTGTTCCATTCAGCCCGTTATCCAGAGGGTTAATTACCAACACGGTTGATACGGCTAAATGGGATAAAGATGATTTCAGAAGACAACTCCCGCGGTTTTCTGGTGAGCATCTGAAAAATAACCAGTTGCTGGCAAAGGCTTTTGCAGAAATGGCAAATGGTAAAAATTGCACTCCGGCTCAACTATCCCTGGCATGGGTTTTAGCCAGGGGCAATCATATTATTCCGATTCCCGGAACAAAACACAGGAAATATCTTGAGGAAAATGCAGGTGCAACAGAGATAACCCTGACACCTGCTGATCTGGAGGTAATAGAAACATTACTGATCCGCTTCCCGAACATCGGTTCAAGGTATACTGAAACTTTTGCTAAACAAGTCGATAAGTCATATAAATGATGGAAATATAACGGCTATCAAAATTCCGGGATTAAGTGCATTATTTGTTCAAGGCAAGTCCGGAGATAATTCAATGTCAGATAATAGGGGAGAAAAACCAAATATAATCCTTTGCATGGCTGAGATTTGCATTTTTGAGTAATTTGTTACATAATTATCGATAAAGGTTACAACATTACGGGCATTTCATTTGTTTAATTTTTAAGATGCTGTATATATGATTATAAGCAAAAGGAAGTTAACAATTGATCTGATCAGAAGATTTTTGCCATCTAAATACTACGATGACATTTTTATCAATAAGTTATTGTTGAGACAAAATCTGAAGATTCTGAATCTGAACCAGATGCTATGGTGTTCAATCCATGGCTTTTTGCCTTATGAGTACAAATTGTATGATTTGAAAAATAATGATTACAGGAGCTATGTACCTTCGAGGAACAATTTTCAGAAAAGGTTATTGAATGGCAGTTATAATGCTATTCTTGCAAATAAAATCCTTTTCGAAAAACATATCAAAATAGTAATAAGAGGAATTGACAAGCTTCATGTAGTTGAAAGCATCGGATACATAGAAAATGGTTATTTAAAATCTTTGAATAAAGATATTGTAAATGGCGATTTTACTTCACTGATACCCTTTTTGGAAAAAAATGATCTGGTAATGAAACCAGTTTCAGGCGATGGTGGTGTTGGACTTCTGCTAATCAGAAAAGAAGATGATCATTACTTATTTGAAAATACCAAAGTCAGCTGGAATGAACTTGTTGAAAAAATCAGGAACCTGAATGATTATCTGATACAGGAAAGGTTTATACAAAAAGGATTCAGCAATGATATATATTCAGATTCTGTCAATACGATACGCGTTGCAACCATGATTGATCCTGTCAGCCACAAACCCTTTGTTGCTTATGCGTTTCACAGATTCGGCTTACCCAAGTCAGGAATTGCTGACAATGTCAACCAGGGTGGACTATTTTCATTGATTGAAGTTAATGATGGAAGACTGAGCATGCTGGTTGATTACACAATTTCAGGAGAAAAAAAGTATTTTGAATCTCACCCTGTTACTTCCAAAAAAGTGTTTAATGAACTGGTACCCAATTGGAATACTCTGACGAACAGGGTACTGGAAATGGCTGGAAGAATGCCATATCTGAAATATGTCGGATGGGATGTAGTATTATCAGATGATCAATTTTACATTCTGGAAGGTAATGTTGCTCCCGGAATAGGTTTCCAGATATTAAAACCTATGAAGGATTTTCCGGAAGCCTGGAGTTTTTTTAAGCATTACAAGTATGTTTAAATCAATCCCTTTGGCTGAAATAAGTAAAGTTATTCAGTTAATGTGATCATGTCAGTTGGAGCGTTACGGTTCAGTATTGATATTCGTTGCTGACCATTCAGGTTGATTCCTCTTTCAGAAAAAGTATACTTAAGGGTTTCAAGTGCTTTTTCTGGAGTATTGTTGTTTCTGCTAAGATGGGCAAGGCATATATTGTTTAGTTTGTCTGTAATGTTATCAGCAAGAAAAACCGAGGTCTGATGATTTCCCAGATGACCGTGGTCTGATTGTATACGTACTTTTAAATAATGGGGATATCTGCCATTTATTAACATCTGTTCATCATAGTTCGACTCTATAACAAGCAAATTAGCTTCCTTTATGTAAGGAGCAACTGTTTGGCAAATATGACCCAGATCAGTAACAATTGTTATTTTCTTTTCACCTGAGCAAATCTGAAATCCTATTGTTTCAGGGGCATCATGGCAAACAGGAAATGCTTCAATATCAAAACCTGCCAGATGAAAATTTTGCTGCAAAGGAATTTCCCTGATGCAATCATTTGAAATATCCATGTGGGGACTGAGAATGCTTTTCCATACTTTATTTGTCGTGAAAGCAGGAAGGCTGTTTTTCCTGGTGAGTACTTCCAGTCCTCTGACATGATCTATATGATTGTGAGTTATCAGAACACCCATGATAGTCTGCATGGAAATACCCATATTCTTCAGAAACTTACGTATGGATGTTGCTGAAATTCCTGCATCGATCAATATACCATGGAACTCGTTCCCTATATAATAACAATTTCCGCTGCTACCGCTGCTCAGACTGCAAAAATTAAGTTTCATCCAGAATTATTTATAGTGCCAAAGGTAAATGTTTATGAAGTAAAATCCGGTTGAAAAGGTGATATTATTTTACCTCGATAACACTGAGAGAGTACAGAGTGGATACGGAGGTTATCTTTAAATTTTTAAAACAAAAAAATATAAAAATTGTTAGTTAAAGATATCCATACATACATTATTAAAAAACTTAATAAATACAGCCAGTTAATTACACAGGATGAAAGCCTTCCTGCAGCCCAGGCTATGCTTTATGCGATTGGCATGACAGAAAACGATCTTAAAAAAGGACAGGTAGGGATCGTCAGCACCGGTTATCAGGGGAATCCCTGCAACATGCATTTAAATGGTTTAGCAGAAGCGGTAAAAAAAGGGGTGGATAAACAGGATGGACTGTATGGACTGATTTTTCATACAATAGGCGTTAGCGACGGTATAACTAACGGAACTGAAGGCATGAAATATTCATTGCCTTCCAGGGAAATTATCGCCGATTCCATTGAAACCGTGGTGAGTGCCCAGTTTTACGATGCGGTTATTCCTATTGTGGGCTGCGATAAAAATATGCCTGGAGCCATGATAGCCCTTGGACGTCTGAACAGACCATCAATTTTACTTTATGGAGGCACTGTAAAGAAAGGCCTGTGGAAAGGAAAAAATCTCGACATTGTATCGGCATTTGAAGCTTACGGAGAGAGGATCAGAGGCACTATTTCCGACGAAGATTACAAAGGTATAATCCAAAACAGCATACCCGGAGCAGGAGCTTGCGGTGGTATGTACACTGCAAACACCATGGCCTCCGCTATTGAATGTATGGGGATGAGTTTGCCATACTCATCATCCAATCCGGCTGTTGGTAAAGAAAAAGGGCTGGAGTGCATTCAGATAGGACGGGCAATAAAATTGCTGCTTGAAAAAGATATCAAACCAAGGGATATAATGACCATGCAGGCATTTGAAAATGCAATCACCTTAATTATGTCCCTGGGAGGATCAACAAATGCTGTAATCCATCTGATCGCGATGGCCAAATCTGTAAATATCTCACTGAACATCAATGATTTTCAGCGAATAAGCAACAAAACACCATATATTGCCGATTTAAAACCCAGCGGTAAATATTTATTCGAAGATTTGCATGAGGCAGGAGGAATTCCAGGCGTAATGAAGTATCTTTTGAAAGAAGGATTCCTTGATGGCAACTGCCTGACTGTTACCGGAAAAACGTTGGGTGAAAATCTTGAAGAAGTCGCCGGTTTGGCTAAAGGTCAAAAAATAATCAGGCCTTTTACTGAACCTATAAAAAAACAAGGTCATATTCAGATTCTTTATGGCAACCTCGCCCCGGAAGGATCAGTGGCTAAAATTACAGGTAAGGAAGGAGAGCTTTTCACCGGACCCGCTAAGGTATTTGATGATGAATTTGAAGCTATTAAAGGCATTCAGACAAGAGTATCAAGGGGTGATGTTATCGTAATCAGGAATTCAGGTCCGAAAGGCGCACCCGGAATGCCCGAAATGCTGAAGCCAACCAGCGCTGTTATGGGCGCAGGATTGGGTAAAGATGTTGCTTTAATTACCGATGGAAGGTTTTCTGGTGGATCGCACGGATTTGTGGTAGGACATATTACTCCCGAAGCTTCCGAAGGTGGACTGATCGGACTGCTTCGAGATGGAGATATCATTATTATCGATGCGGTTAACAACCGGCTGGATGTCGATCTCAGTGATAGTGAAATAGCTGCACGACGTAAAGCCTGGAAAAAACCACCGTACAAAGCCACTACAGGCATCTTAAAAAAATATATCGACACGGTTTCCACAGCATCAGAGGGTTGTACTACTGTTTAAGACGATCTTCATCATCTTCAATTTATGATAGAAGGCACGGTGATGAGATTAGCAGTCTGTTAAATAATAATAAGTTTTATGAATCAAATTATAACCCTCAGACAGGAAAATCAATGCTCCTGTTAAAATTATTCATTTATATTTATGGCCTTAAAATGTAGAAAAAAGGAAATTCACATTATGGCTATTAATCAACTTATTGGTGAGAAAATCTCATCTTTGCGAACCTTAAAAAAAATTGATGTAGCAGACCTTGCAGGCAAAGCAGGACTATCAGTAAAACAATTAAGCTATATCGAATCGGGTGTTTCAATACCTTCCCTGGGAGTATTGATTAAAATTACCCGTGCACTTGGTATCAGGATCGGTACTTTGCTCGACGATACGGTAAAAGAAGGTCCTGCCGTAATCCGGACAAATGAACATCAATCAACCATAAGCTTTTCTACCAGTGAAAACGAAAACCGCGAACATCTTAATTTTTTTTCACTGGCACCAAATAAAGCCGGAAGACATATGGAACCATTTATTATTGACGTTGTCCCAAATGAAAAGAATCATCCGGCACAATCATCTCATGAAGGTGAAGAATTTATTTACGTGCTTGAGGGCAAGATAATTGTACATTATGGAAACGACATAATTGAACTTGGACAAGGAGATAGTGTATATATTGATTCAATTGTAAATCATGTAGTTACGACAAATTCAAGTAAGGCAAGGATACTTGGCATCCTTTATATACCAGTTTAATATTATTTTTATGCAGCTTATAGAGAATACCCTGGGAGAATTACTTGAAAAATGGGCATTCGAAACTCCCGATCATGAATTCATTATATATCCAGACAGGAATTTAAGGTTTACTTATGCGGAATTTAACGATCGTGTTGATAAACTGGCCAAAGGGCTTATAAGTATCGGCGTCAGACCGGGCGACAAAGTAGGGGTATGGGCTACCAATGTGCCGGACTGGTCTACGTTTATGTATGCAACGGCTAAAATCGGGGCTGTCATGGTTACTGTAAATACCAGTTATAAGTCATCGGAAGTGGAATATATATTAAAGAATGCGGATTTGCATACTTTGTGTATCATTGATGGTTATCGCGACAGTGACTATGTCAATATGGTTTTTGACCTTGTTCCCGAACTTAAAATCTGCGTCAGGGGTGAGCTTGTCAGCAGCAGGTTTCCTGACCTGAAGAATGTGGTATTTATGGGTCCTCAGAAACACAAGGGCATGTATAATATTCATGAACTTATACTTCTTGGATCATACCTTCCGGATCTTGAACTGAACAAGCGGAAGGAGAAAATAACCTGCCATGATGTTGTTAATATGCAGTATACTTCAGGAACCACAGGATTTCCCAAAGGTGTAATGCTGAGCCATCACAATATTGTAAATTGTGGTCAGAGCACAGGCGACTGTATGAATTTCACACAGGCAGAAAAGGTATTGGTATGTGTGCCAATGTTTCATTGTTTTGGATGCGTTCTGGCTATGTGTGCTGTAATAACGCATGGTTCAGCGCTGGTATTTGTCGAAGAATTTGATCCTTTGATGGTACTGGCTTCGATACAGAAAGAACGTTGTACTGCACTTTATGGAGTTCCAACCATGTTTATTGCTGAGCTTAATCATCCTATGTTCAACATGTTTGATCTCAGCTCACTCCGAACCGGGATCATGGCTGGATCATTATGTCCCATCGAAACAATGAATCAGGTAATGAATAAGATGAATTGCCGTGATTTAATAATTGTATATGGATTAACCGAATCATCTCCGGGGATGACTGCAACACGGACCACAGATTCACCGGAAGTAAGGGCAACTACTGTAGGGACAAACTTTCCCGGAGTTGAAGTCAAAATCTTCGATCCCGAAACAGGCAAGGAATGTGCTGCTGAAGTTCAGGGCGAAATCTGCTGCCGCGGTTATAATGTAATGAAGGGATACTATAAAAATCCGGGAGCTACTGCACTAGCCATTGACAATGACGGGTGGCTTCATTCAGGCGATCTGGCGTTAAGAACCAGTGATGGTTTTTACCGGATAACCGGGAGAATAAAAGATATGATCATCCGTGGAGGAGAAAATATCTATCCGCGTGAAATTGAAAATTTTCTTTATCAATTGCCTCAGATCGAGATGGTTGAAATTGCAGGTATTACTGATAAGAAATACGGTGAAATTGTAGGGGCATTTATTAAGCTTAAAGGCGGTCACAGCCTCACCCAGGAGGAGGTACAGGAATTTTGCCGGGGTAAGATAGCAAGGTTCAAAATTCCTGTGCATGTAATATTCGTTGACGATTTTCCTAAAACTGCAAGCGGTAAGATACAGAAATATAAACTCAGGCAGATGGGTCTGGAATATGTTCAGGGTTTGATACATTAGGGCGTACCCCTACAAACTTATTTCGTTATACGAAACCGGATCTTCCAATGGCTCCAGATGGGTAATCACAATGATCCCGGGAAATGCTTTCCGCAGGTCATCCTCTATCTGCTCAAGCACCTGGTGTCCATACTGAACGCTCCAGTTTCCGGGAACGAGTACATGAAAAGAAACAAACGATCGCACGCCCGACTGCCGTGTGAGAAAACCATGAAATTCTAACCCGGTTTTTTTATATGTCTCCAATACGCCATATATAGTATTCTGTTCTTCAGCTGTTAAAGCCTTATCCATAAGGCCGGATACTGAGCTTTTCAGTATCTGGAATCCTGACCAGATAATATTGGCAGCTACCAATAAAGCTACAAGAGGGTCGAGTCGCTGCCATCCAGTCAGTGCAACTGCTCCTAAACCAACCAGTACGCCGGCTGAAGTCCATACATCTGTCATAAGATGTTTTGAATCTGCCCGCAGTGCTATTGAGTTAAACTTTTTGCCGGCTTTCATTAATGTAATTGCAGCATACAGATTTATTAATGAGGCAACTACTGATACTATCAGGCCTAACCCGATTTGCTCGAGTGGTCTGGGTTCAATAAATCTCCGGATAGAAGCTATGATAATAAATATGGCTGCAATCAGGATCAATATTCCTTCCACGCTGCTGGAGAAGTATTCAGCCTTGTCGTGTCCGTAATTGTGATCTTCATCTGCTGGCCTTGCAGCGATCAGCAGCATTGAAAGAGCCATAACCGCGCCAGCCAGATTTATACCTGATTCCATTGCATCGGAGAGCAGGCCAACGGAATTAGTTAAGAAATATGCTATTGTCTTTAATGCTATCGTCACAATCGCAGCTGCAATCGATAACCATGCAAACCGGGTGATAGATCTATGTCTGCCGGTATTGGAATTCATATGATAAAAATAATACTTTTTTATGGCAATCGTTCATTGAGCGGAGTCGAAATGAACGACCATCCGCTGACTGAGTGTAGTTCATTTCGGCTCCGCTCAATGAACGACCATCGCGCTGACTGAGCGGAGTCGCGCTGACTGAGCGGAGTCGAAGTCAGCGGACTATTTCCCGATACAGAAATTCTTAAAGATATTTCCCAGTATCTCATCGGTGGTAATAAGCCCTGAAATTTCTCCAAGAAAGTGGATTGCCTGTCGTATATCCACTGCAATCAGATCTTCAGGTATCTGATTGTCAAGGCCATATAATACTCTCTGCAAACTTTCAGAAACACGCAAAAGCGCCTCATAATGCCTTACATTTGTAACAATTACATCATTTGAATTAAGTTTTTCCCTTATACTTATTTCGCTTAATTGCTGACGGAGGCTCTCAATGCCTGTTTTCTCCTGCGCGGAGATAAAAAGGAGCATCTCATTTTTACGTACATCAATCATTTTGCCAAGTTCAGCCTGACGTTGCAGTGGTTCCAGATCAGTTTTATTGACAAGTACCATCAATTGCTTTCCGGTACCATTTATCATCTCCCTTATCGCATTGATCCTTTTATTAATCAGATCAGGTTCATCGGTTATTTCATCCGTCAGAAGGATTACACTTGCCTGATTTATTTTATCATATGTTCTTTTAATACCCATTGATTCAATAATATCCGTGGTCTCATGTAAACCTGCCGTATCGATGAACCTGTACTCCAGTCCATCAATTATTATTGTATCTTCAATCGAGTCGCGGGTTGTCCCCGGAATGTCCGAGACAATAGCTTTATCCTCCATCAGAAGTGCATTGAGCAAAGTGGACTTTCCTGAATTTGGCTTACCTACAATTGTGACGGGTATGCCATTCTTAACTGCATTGCC